>JAGLBQ010000275.1 GCA_023146675.1 Cocleimonas sp.
GCGGTTGATCGTCTAGGTCAAAAACGTAATCCTTTTCATCCTTTTAGTACCTTTGATACGGTTTCGTTAGCAGCACTTGCTTATGGGCAAACTGTATTGGCACGTTCTGTTCAGGCTGCTGGATTTCCTTGGGATAGTGTAGAAGCACATTCAGCGGTTTATGATACTGAAAAAACCGCTGATTTATTTTGTCAAATAATGAATGATTGGCAAGGTTTTCGCCCCTTTGTTGCGCAGTAGTCTTTACTTGAAATTGATCAAAGGGTAGTTAATATGCATGGCATGGTTCCACCAGATCCTAATACTAAGGTTTCACAAGCACGTTTTGCCGTTGTTTCTGTTCCGCGTCGTAGCCGTAAGCGTTTTTCCGCAGGTTGTGTCGAGATAAAGGAAACCTATGATGACGCGCTTGCGGCAGAAAATATAGAAAATAAAATGTATGCCGCTATTGTGATAGGTCCTTCTAAATCATCCGAGGGGCAGATTCTTTACTATCTATCAGAATGGATAGGAAACTTCTAAAATGCAATTGAAGCTTGATCAACTGCCAAATTTTCTGGCGCGTAAAGAAAATTTCAAACCTGTCTTTTTTCTTTCAGGCGAAGAGCCATTGCAAATGATGGAAGCAGCGGATGCCATTCGTTCTGCGGCACAAGCGTGGGGTTTTACTGAGCGTGAAATTTTACAAGTTGATAATACCTTTAGTTGGAATGAGCTATTTCAGTCATCGAATGCTTTGTCGCTATTTAGCGATAAAAAAATCCTTGATTTACGCATGACGAATTCAAAACCAGGAGCAGCGGGTAGTAAAGCACTACGAGAATATGTTAGTAAACTGCCTGATGACAAGGTATTGCTTATCCAAATGGATAAACTAGATTTTCGTTCTAAAAGTTCCGCTTGGGTTAAAGCATTGGACAGGGCTGGGGTGATGATTCAAGTGTGGAAATTATCCCCTGCACAGACGATTGGCTGGGTTGCAAATCGTATGCGCAAAAAAAACATACAGCCAAGTCAAGATACGGTGCGTTTTTTGACTGAGCGCATTGAGGGTAATTTATTAGCTGCTGCGCAAGAGATTGATAAGTTGCATCTTTTGCATGGTGAAGGTGAAATCAGTTTAGAGCAAGTACAAGCTTCGGTTAGTGATAGCTCACGTTTTAGTACGTTTGATCTTTCTGATGCCGTGATGATGGGTGATGCAAAAAGAGTACAGCATGTCTTGCATATTCTACAGCAAGAAGGTGCCGCTATTCCCTTGGTTTTATGGACGTTGTCTAATCTATCACGTCAGCTTTATGATGCCTGCTATCAATTGAAAAATGGTGCAAATGAAGCAGCGATTATCCGCAAAATTCCTTATCCACAACAACGAAATTTCACCGTCGCATTACAGCGTTTAAAACATCATGCCGATTGGCAGGTTATTCTGCAACAGAATGCCGATATAGATCGTCTTTCAAAAGGCTTAAGTGAAGGTGGCAATAAGGGAGTGGGCAGAGTCTGGGCTGGAATGCTGGAGCTATCGCTTTTACTGTCGGGAATTCAGTTAATACCTCCCTTATAAGCACATTTAAATTACGGCATAATTAATACTGATTATCCCTTCAAGCAGATATACCTGAAAATATAAAAATACCTCCTATACTGTTAAATTGCGGCAAGCATTTAGCGCATAAGGTGTTTAAATAATTAACATTTTTATGGATTATAAAACCATGACTATAAATAAAGACATCACTGATATTAAGCAATATATGCAACAAGTCGGGAGCAAAGCGCGTGCCGCTTCTAGTGTTTTATCAGCAGCAGAAACTGTGATTAAAAACAATGCCTTAAATGCTATCGCTGATCTAGTTATTGAAAGAAAAGAATGGTTGCAAGTTGAAAATAAAAAAGACCTAGAAGTAGGTGTAAAAAAAGGTTTAAGCCCTGCATTATTAGACCGACTAGCACTGACTGAGGATGGCATTGAAAACATGGCAGAAGGTCTGCGCCAAGTAGCAACCTTGCCTGATCCTATTGGTTCAATCTCAAATATGGACTACCGTCCGTCGGGAATTCAGATTGGTCAAATGCGTGTTCCGCTGGGTGTGATTGGAATTATTTATGAGTCTCGACCTAATGTAACCGTGGATGCGGCGGCATTATGTTTAAAATCTGGTAATGCAACAATTCTACGCGGTGGTTCAGAAGCAATACATTCTAATCGTGCCATTGCGGCTTGTATTCAAGAAGGTTTATCAAAAGTAGGGTTGCCGAGTGATAGTGTACAAGTTATTGAAACCACTGATCGTGCGGCTGTTGGTGAGTTGTTGCGCTTAGATGATTTTGTTGATGTCATTATTCCGCGTGGCGGGAAAGGCTTAATTGAGCGGGTTACAAAGGAATCATTAATTCCTGTGATTAAGCATTTGGATGGTATTTGTCATGTCTATATTGATGATGATGCAGATTTAGATAAAGCGGTTGATGTTGCTTACAACTCAAAAACACAGCGTTACGGGGTCTGTAATACAATGGAAACATTGCTGGTCGCAGAGTCTATAGCGGTTAAGGTATTACCCATATTAGCTGATAAATATAAAATAAAAGGAGTTGAACTACGTGGTTGTGACAAAACGCAACAGATCATTGCAGATTGTATTCCCGCAACAGAAGAAGACTGGGGAGAGGAGTATCTCGCTGCGATTTTATCAATCAAAGTCGTTGATAAGCTTGATGATGCCATTGAGCATATAAACACTTACAGCTCGCAACATACCGATAGTATTATCACTCAGGATTATACCAAGGCTCGAAAATTTTTAAGAGAAGTGGATTCCAGTTCCGTGATGGTGAATGCATCGACACGTTTTGCAGACGGATTTGAATATGGGCTTGGGGCAGAAATTGGTATTAGTACCGATAAATTACATGCACGTGGTCCAGTGGGGTTAGAGGGTTTAACTTCAATGAAGTACGTGGTTTTTGGTGATGGACATATAAGGCAATAATAATCGAGAGCCACCAAACTCGAAACTTATTAACAAATTACGGCTAGGAAACTGCCGATTAAGCAAGATAAATAGTTCCTGTTTAGCAGCGTCTCGTTAATAAGTGCCTATAATAAAAGCGAGAATATTATGATTGGAATTATGGGAGGTACCTTTGACCCTATTCACTTTGGTCATTTACGACCCGCATTAGAAGTTTGCGAGCGCTTATCTTTATCACAAGTGCGTTTTATACCGTGCCGTGTTCCCCCGCACCGTTCACAGCCAATGGCAAGTGCAGAAGACCGATTAAGAATGGTTCAAATGGCGGTTGAAAATACGCCTCAGTTCTATTTAGATGACCGTGAATTACGCCGTAGTGATGGTGCGTCATACTCTGTGGATACCTTAAAATCTTTAATTGAAGAATATGATGAATCGTTGATTTTAATGTTAGGAGCTGATGCCTTTTTAGGTTTTATTCGTTGGAAAAATTGGCGAGAAATATTGAAAATGGCAAATATTGTTGTTTCATGTCGTCCAGGACATAAAATTCCTCAAATAGAGTCTTGGGCAAAAGGTCGTGTCGTTGAGTCTGTTGAAGAACTTCAAGAGCATAGGGCAGGTAAGATTATGTTTATCGAAGTGACTCAATTAGCTATTTCAGCAACGGATATACGCAGCCAGTTATTAGAAGGGCTGAGTGCGCGATATTTAATGCCGATTGAAGTTGCAGACTATATTTATACGCGTCAGCTTTATTGTCGTGATTGTGGTAGTGAGCCTAATAAAGATTATGAGATCGTAAATATTATTGATCTTGAACGTCATGCTGTTTTAAGTGGTTAGGTTTTCTCTTCCAGACAAGATATAATCAGTTGTTTTTAACGTATTAAGAAATTACCTATGGAATTAAAACAACTCGTTGAGCTTTGTCATACTGCATTAGATGCAATGAAAGCTGAAAATATTATTACTATTGATGTCACAGGGAAATCATCAATGAATGATGTAATGCTCTTTGCGACAGGTACTTCGACGCGGCATGTAAAAGCATTAGCAGTTTCTCTTAATGCAGATGCTAAAAAAGCGGGTATAGAGCCGTTTGGTCTAGAAGGTGCTAATGAGGGGCAGTGGGCATTAGTAGACTTAGGTGATGTGGTTGTACATATTATGCTGCCTGATGTTAGAGACTTCTATCAGTTAGAAAGATTATGGCAAAATGATGATACTGTTGATTCTGAGACCACTTAAATGCGACTTTATTTATTGGCAGTAGGCACAAAAATGCCACAGTGGGTGAGTAAAGGCTATGAAGAATATGCACATCGTATGCCCGCAAAATGCAAATTGGTTCTAAAAGAAATACCTGCCGAAAAAAGAAATAAAAACAGCAATATAGAAGCAATACAAAATAAAGAAGCCAGTAAGTTATTACGTGCTATTCCTAAGAATGCCCGAATAGTTGCTCTAGATGGTCAAGGTACTATTTGGAGTACAGATAAATTAGCTATCCGAATGGAAGACTGGATGATGTCTGGTCAAGATATAGTGCTATTAATTGGTGGTCCTGACGGACTTACGCCTGATATTTTAAGCAAAGCTAATGAGCACTGGTCTCTATCTAACCTAACTTTTCCTCATCCCTTAGTCCGTATTATTGTTGCTGAACAACTTTACCGCGCATGGACGATTACTGAAAACCATCCTTATCATCGAGCAGGGTAGTCGATGCGATTAACCTTGTATTTCAGAGTAAAGCATCTCCATTTTTTCAAATAATGAAACGCTATTGAATACAGGTCAGTCTCCAAACGGATGGTATCTATAGTAATCCATTGCATTGTTGCAACAATATTTTTTCATAGGCTTTTTAATGTTTTATGATTTTTAGGACGAAGATAATTTTCTTGAAATTTAACTATCTTCTGGATCTTCATCCTTTGTTTCTCATCCATTTTACTCGATTCAAACGTCACTTTTTCATTTCTTTTTTAAGATCCTGAATTTTATCTTCCAAATCGCTAGTACGCTGCTTTTGTCAGTGAAGCAATTCAAGTAGCATTGCCTGTAGATTATGAAAAGTTACCTGAGGAATGAGAACATCCTAATGCTTTGTTTTATTTGATGAATTAGGGTTGTAAAATTCTATTTTCTGTTCTTGTTGTGCTTTTTCAAGGCTACGGTCAAAAATAAATTCAACCGATATTTCATTTTTCTCGCCCACTGCTTTGACTTGTTGCAAATCGGGGATACGCTGGGCTAGGTAGGTACACATGGCGATGCCTAGGTTGTAATCTTCTTCAAATAATGCGCTGATCAATGAATTAGCGATATATTGGGCGCGTTGCAGGGTGTTAGGGGCTTCGATGTTGTCTTTCCCCAGCGTGATACCGTCATTCATTTTTGCATCCATTTTATCCAGATACTGATGTTGCTCTTCTGGAATGGGTTTGTTGCGGTCATATTCCAGTAGAACGGTGTCATTGATAATGATGTGGAGCATATTATCAGGCTTACTATTTTCCATTGTTATTTTACCCGCATTCCAGCTAAAGCGCCTTTGTCAGGGTTTAGCACAAATAAATTTTCTCCGCCAGGTCCTGCGGCTAATACCATGCCTTCAGAGATGCCAAAGCGCATTTTACGTGGTGCTAGATTAGCAACCATCACCGTCATTTTTCCTTCTAGATTAGCAGGGTCGTAGGCTGATTTTATTCCTGCAAAGACATTACGTGTTTCCCCTCCTAGATCTAGGGTGAGCTGTAATAGTTTATCCGCGCCTTTTACATGTTCTGCTTTAATAATTTTAACGACACGTAGGTCGATTTTAGCAAAGTCATCATAGTTTATGGTGTCACTAATAGGATCGCTATTGAGCGGGCTATTTGTGGGGGCGTTGGATGTTTGAGATGCCTGTAGGGCTTCTAACACTTGTTTATTCTCATCTAGCATTGCCTCAATATTATCTTTTTCGATGCGGGTCATTAGGGGTTTGAATTTATTAATTTCAGTGTTTAATAAGGGAGTGGCAACGCTATCCCAGTTTAATTTGCCAGCGTTTAAAAATAGCTCTGATTTTTCTGCTAACTCAGGTAGAACAGGTTTTAGATAGACCATTAGGGCGCGAAACATATTCACCCCTTGCGTACAGATTCCTTGTACTTGATCTTTAGTGGCATCATCTTTGATCAATACCCAAGGTTGATTTTCATGGATGTATTGGTTTGCCTGATCAGCTAGCGCCATGATTTCACGCATTGCTTTGCTATAGCGGCGAGTTTCATAGGCATCAGCAATACTATCGCTAATATCGATAAATTGTTGATAAAGGGCAGTATCGGGTAGTTCAACTGAAAGTTTGCCGTCAAATCTTTTGCTAATAAAGCTGGCAGTGCGTGAAGCTATATTAATAACTTTACCAATTAGGTCACTATTAATGCGTAGCTGAAAATCTTCTAAATTAAGGTCAATATCATCGATATTATTACTCAGTTTGGCGGCATAGTAATAGCGTAGCGGCTCAGGAGGGAGGTGATTTAAAAATACGCGAGCCTGAATAAAGGTGCCACGTGATTTTGACATTTTCAGACCATTTACTTTTAAGAAGCCATGACAATGGACGGCGGTTGGTAAACGGTAGCCTGCTGATTTCAAAACAGCCGGCCAGAATAGGGTGTGGAAATAGGCAATATCCTTGCCAATAAAGTGATGCACTTCCGTGGTTGACTCTGCTTTCCAGAACTCATCAAAATTAAGATCGTTTTTATCACAGTAATTTTTAAAAGATGCTAAATAACCAATCGGAGCATCTAGCCAGACATAAAAATATTTATTCTCTGTGCCAGGGATTTTAAAGCCCCAGTAAGGAGCATCTCGTGAAATATCCCAGTCACTTAAACCATCCTCAAGCCATTCCTTCATTTTATTGGCAATTTCAGTTTGAACTGAGCCACTATCAATCCACTCCTTTAAGAAAGCATCGAAATCATTGAGTTTGAAGAAGTAATGCTCACTATCTTTTTCAATAGGAGTTGCGCCTGTTATCACTGAGTAGGGGTTGATAACATCAGTGGTTGCGTAAGTTGCGCCACAATGATCACAGTTATCGCCATATTGATCAGCTGTATGGCATTTAGGGCATTCGCCTTTAATAAAACGATCAGGAAGAAACATATTGGCTTCTGGATCGTAAGATTGCTTAATGACTTTCTGCGTAATATGTCCACCTTCTTTTGCTGCTAAATAAATAGCCTCAGAAAATTGACGATTTTCATCAGAGTGTGTTGAATGGTAGTTATCAAATGCAATATTAAAACCAGCAAAGTCTGCCTGATGTTCTACACTGGACTTATCAATCAATTCTTGTGGTTCAATGCCTTCCTGTTGTGCGCGCAACATAATAGGTGTGCCATGGGCATCGTCAGCGCAAACGTAGTAGCAGGTATGACCGCGTAGGCGTTGGAATCTTGCCCATATATCGGTTTGAATATACTCAACCAAATGTCCTAGGTGGATTGGACCATTGGCATAGGGGAGGGCGCTTGTGACTAAAATTTTACGTTTGCTCATACTTGTTTTCGTATTGAATTAGAGTTGGAGCGCTAAAATAACAGTTTGTTAATTTTATTGGTAGTGATTTAGATTGAAAGTTAATATGCTAGGGTTTAATGTATTTTTAAAGTGTCAATTTGTTTTCTGACAATAAAACTAATTAACATGACAAGCGTCTAAATTAAGTGTGCAGAATATTCACAGTATGTTACTAATATGATTCTATGATAAAAGAGACTAGGTAAAGTCGATGAAATATAAAATAATTGTAGC
>JAGLBQ010000276.1 GCA_023146675.1 Cocleimonas sp.
TTTATTCTTATCACCCAGCACCCATCAAACCCACAAAGTAATGATGCAAAAATACTGGTTGATATAGATCTTTCTATTTTGGGTGCTGATAAAGCAAGTTTTGCTGAGTATGAGCGTAATATCCACAAAGAGTATCATTGGGTTGATGCATCGCTTTATCGTATTGAGCGAAAAAAATTATTACAGAACTTCTTGGAGCAGTCGCGAATTTACCAAACAGATTATTTTTATGAGCTTAGTGAGCAGCAGGCACGTGATAATTTAGAAAATATCAACACTTGAAAATTACACATATAATACTATCGTAGGTGACTTTTTAGTCTTATTATTCTAGTGTCAAACAATGAATGGAGAAAATAACCGTGGATAGGAAGCCCGTAATGGATAGATTTAGATGTTTTATAGCAAAGAGTTTTGTTGCACTGTTAATGATTGTTCTCCCTGTCGTCAGTCAGGCGCAACCAATGTTTCAAATCACTAAGGTTAAAAGCTGGGATACTTTAAATCTTCGCTCTGAGCCAGGTGTTAAAAGTAAGGTGATTGTGAAGATACCTGCTAATGGAAATTCAATTTCATTATTAGGGGGTAAGGTTGTTTTGGGTAGTACTACGTGGGTTAAAATTAGTTGGAAGGAGAAGCAGGGCTGGGTTAGTCAATATTTTTTACAACCAATGGCTGCAAAACCAGAAAAGGTAAAACCAGTACCTTCACAGCAGCAATCTAAACAAGCACCTATTTCAGTGAAAAATACGGTTAAATCTACGCCAAATATTGTTGATAAAGGTGTTGGACGTAATCAGTGGATATTACGATGTGGAAATACAAGTCCGTTTTGGAGGGTTGATGTCTATCCTAAAGCACTGAAATTATTTGCAGGAAAGTATAAATCATTGTTGCCGCTTACCTATAAAAAACAAGATAAAAATAAATGGAATACAGCAATCAAAACGCATTTAAAAGGGGCTACCTCTAAAGATAAAATTGATTTAACCATTGGTTATAGTCATTCACGTTGTAATGATACGATCAGCAAGAAGAAAGTACCTTATTCAGCAGTGGTTAAGCATAATGATAAAAAAATGAAGGGTTGTTGTATGGCGATAAAAATTAATTAGGTATGTTATTTTTTGTACTCTTTTAAAGAGATGTGATATCTACCTAAAAATAGCAATATATCCAGAGATTGGATTGAATGGTAGGATAACTGCTATTCACTGATTGAAAAGGATAGTTATGCACACAGTTCTTGTTACAGGCTGCTCTAGTGGTATTGGTTATTGCGTTGCGAAGGCGTTAAAAGCGCGTGGTTATAATATTTATGTCACTGCGCGTAAGCAAGATGATGTTGAGCGTTTAATCTCGGAAGGTTTTAAGTGTTTAAAACTTGATTATGCAGATTCAGAAAGTGTACAGGATCTGGCAAATGAGTTGATGCTCTTAATCGGGAGTGATTTATATGCTGTATTTCATAATGGTGCTTATGGTCAGGCAGGTGCGGTTGAAGACCTGAGCCGTGAAACAATGGAAAAGCAATTTGCAGCGAATGTCTTTGGTTGGATGGAGTTAAATAATCGCCTCATTGTTATGATGCGCCAAAACAATCGTGGGCGAATTATTTTTAATAGCTCAGTGCTAGGGATTGTGTCGCTACCTTTTCGTGGTGCTTATAATGCGAGTAAATATGCGATTGAAGGCTTTGCTGATACGTTACGTTTAGAGCTAAGAGAGACAGGTATTAAAATATCACTAATAGAACCAGGTCCGATTGAAAGTAAATTTCGTGCCAATAGCCTCATTGCGCTAAAAGAAAATATTGATATGGAAGGGAGTGTGCATCGTGATTTATATAAAAAAAATATCGCACGCTTAGAGAAAAAGGGCGTGGCTGTACCGTTTACCTTACCTGCTGAGGCGGTACTGAAAAAAGTCATTCATGCGTTAGAAAGTCCTAATCCAAAAGCGCGGTACTATGTTACTTTTCCGACCTATTTATTTGGTACATTAAAGCGTTTATTACCAACAAAATGGTTAGATAAATTATTAAGTAAGGTGGGCGAATGAGTTATTTAGAACGTATACAAGCATGTCATGGATATGAGCGTAGTGATTATCTAGATTTTGTGATTGATGATGAGGTGATGGGGTTGACTCGACCTCAATTTGCTGAACAACTATTGCGTTGGAGGGATGTTTTTCAGATTGATAATAATCAGCTTTTGTTAAATCCTGATCTAAAAAATGCTGAGCAACGCACGCAGGCAGTTGACCCGATTATGCGACAATTGCATCAAGAAGGTGTGATTCCTTCATGGGTTGAAGAGCCTTATGCTGTGTCTCACCAATTTGAAGAAGCACCAAGGATGGTAGTGGAACGCGCTGCTGCATCTTATTTAGGAATCCGTAGCTACGGTATTCATATTAATGGACTGGTGCAAAAAGCAGATGGTATTTACAATTGGGTGGCAGTACGGGCTAAAGCTAAACCATTTTGGCCCGGGAAATATGATCAAATGGTGGCAGGCGGGCAGGGTATAGGTATTACTCTAATGGAGAATGTGATTAAAGAGTCCGCTGAAGAAGCAGATATTGCTGAGGATATTGCCAGCCAAGCACAACAGCGTACTACCTTGCACTATTGCAATGCATCAACGCGGGGTATTAGTATGGATACGTTGTTTAATTATGATCTTTGGTTACCAGAAGACTTTATCCCAGTGAATACTGATGGTGAAGTGGATGAATTTATTCTTATGCCACTAGAGCAAATGGCTGAAATTATTGATACCACGGATCAATTTAAATCAAATTGTAACCTTGTCAATATTGATCTGTTGATACGCTCTGGGGTAATTAACACATCACATCCTGACTTTAAGGCAATGACAGATTTATTGTATGCGCCCACAATAAAACTCTAAAAATTTCTGTTCATAACGAAAACAGATGAGGCTGAGCTATTTCCGAGTTTCGTCCTGCAACACCCTATATAACAATAAAGGTAAACAATGTTTATAACCGATCCATCAATAAAAACAACACCACTCATTGCGTGTGATAGCAAAGAGCTTAAAAGCTATATTAAACAACAAACAAAAGCGGTAAAAAACTGGATAAAACAATCAGATTTTAAAGCAAAAAAAGGCGAATTTTGTCTAATACCCAATAAAAAAGGCGAAATAGCACAGGTTTTATTTGGTATTGCTACAGATATTGAATACCGCTGGGCTTTGTCTACATTGGCAGAAAAACTACCACAGGGGAATTATCACCTTCAATCTGACTGGACTAAAGAGCAACAACAGCAAGCGGCAATAGGCTGGGGTTTAGCTTGCTATCAGTTTGAACACTATAAACAGGCAGGCCGTATTGCGCCTTGTTTATTGCTGGAGAAAAAATCAAAGCGTATTAAAGCCTTTGTAGGTGCCTTTAAATTAGTACGTGATTTAGTCAATATACCCGCCGCTGATATGATGCCGCAAGATTTAGCTAGCACTGCTAAAGATCTAGCTAAAACCTTTAATGCTGGGTTTAAGCAAATCAAAGGCGATAATTTACTACGAAAAAACTATCCATGTCTTCATGCGGTAGGACGAGCAAGCAAGCATGAGCCACGTTTGATTAGCTTAACATGGGGTGATAAATCGCATCCTAAAGTCAGCTTGGTTGGTAAAGGTGTTTGTTTTGATACAGGGGGGCTTGATCTAAAACCTGCACAATTTATGCGCTTTATGAAAAAGGACATGGGCGGTGCTGCGCATGTTTTAGGTATGGCGCAATTAATTATGGCGCTTGAGTTGCCAATTCGCATGGAGGTTTTGGTTTCAGCCGCAGATAATGCAATTTCTGCGGATGCATTTCGACCAGGAGATGTATTGCAAACACGTGCAGGAAAAACGGTAGAGATCGATAATACGGATGCCGAAGGTCGTCTGGTTTTATGTGATGCATTAACCAAGGCAGGTGAGAGCGATCCTGATTTAATTATTGATTTTGCGACATTGACAGGTGCTGCACGTGTTGCAGTTGGGACAGAAATACCTGCCTTTTTTACCAATAATGCGGCACTCACCGCAGAGATAAATAAAGCATCAGAACAGGCGGATGAGTTGGTATGGCAGTTGCCGATGCATAAGCCATATCGTCGTTATTTAGACAGTGATATCGCTGATTTGTTGAATAGCTCGCCGCAGGGTTACGGAGGTGCGATTACGGCGGCTTTGTATTTAAACGAATTTATTGATAAAAATATACATTGGGCGCATTTTGACATGATGGCGTGGAATAACCGTCATCGTCCTGGTCGTCCCAAAGGGGGAGAAGCCATGGGATTATTAGCCGTTTTCCAATTATTGGAAAATAGATATGTTAGTTAAGCGCTTTTCTGGCTGATGAAGACGTTATCAGCCCTTGCCATTACACTAATTTTGTTACTGTTAATTGTAACGGTAAGTTACTCCTATTCATTAAAAAACACTCAGAGTGAATTAGCCAATGGCGCTCGTTATGAGCCTGCCGAATGCTGGTTTGAACATTCCTATTTCCCCCAAGGTTTTCAACCTCAAGCATGGCTATTTGGCTTTAAAATTAAGCGTATCGAATGTGGCTATCTAATTACTAGACAAGAGCAGGGTAGCTTACTCTTTCACTTGCCTATCGTTATTGTGAGGGATTCTCTGTGGCGCAATAGCAAGCATCCAATACTTAATATTTCAGGTGGGCCAGGCGCGCCTTCATGGCTTGATCAGAAAACCATTAATAATTTTTGGCTACCGACTATTGAGCAGAATAATTGGCAGCATGATATTGTTTTATATGATTCAAGAGGAACAGGGAAAAGCCAACCTGCGCTTCTTTGTGAAAATTTTTTTCAGGACTCCTTAAAGATACTGTCGCGTAATTTGGCGCCTGAAAAAGAAGCAAAGCTTGGCTATTCTATACAGCAACGCTGTTACCAGCAGCTTGCAAAAGACAAAAGTAAACTGAATGCATTACATCATCTTGGCACCATCAGAAATGCCAATGATATAGCTGATCTGGCGCATTTATTAAAGGTTGACGCGTGGCATTTATACGGTACGTCTTACGGCACACGTTTAGCGTTAGAAGTAGTGCGTACCTATCCAGATCAGGTTGCCTCAATGATATTGGACTCCATTTATCCACAAGAAATTGATGGTGAAGAAACCATGCCTGATCTTTATATCAATGCAGTAGAAGGGATGATAAAAGCCTGCGAGGAGGAGCCTACCTGTGCATTGCAATATTCAGAGCTCCATAAAAAACTCTATACCATTTTGCGGCGATTACGAGATAAACCCATCACCCTAACCTTGGAGTATAATAAACAGCCAATTCAATTTGTAATGACCCCCTCACGCTTCTTTTCCCTACTTTACAATGCAGGCTATGATATTAATAGTGCCGTTGTCGTGCCTAATGTTATTCAATCGTTCTATTCTGGTAGACATAATGCACTGCAATACTTGGCACAAGATTCATTAGATATAATGCTTGATGAAACTTTTAGTATTCCCGTCTTTATGGAAATCGAATGTAATGAAAATGAAATAAAAAATAAGCAAGCTTATATCGCTAATATTAATAAAAAATATTTGTATTACCCTACCCTAAAACGCGAGCAATTAGCGGCGATTAAGGAGGATTTTTGTACTATCTGGGGAAAAGAAGAGAGTAGCGCTAGTTTTCATCAGCCGGTGGTGTCCGATAAGCCAACATTAATACTATCAGGTCAATTAGATGGCATAACACCTGTGCAGTGGAGTAAAGCGGTTGCCGCGCGTTTTCCCAATAGTGAATATCATGAGTTTCAAGCATCAGCTCATGCGGTTATATACAATGTATCTTGTGTAAAAGATATTGTACGACGCTTTCTTAACCCTGATAAAAACTACCCTGAAGGCTGCCAATCAGATAATCCTTATGCTAATGGTCAAAGGACTGTGTGGCAATCGCCTGATGTTGGGGATGTATTTTAGTCAAGAGGCTTTAGTTGTAGATTTAGGTTTTATACTTTCTTGATAGTGTTCTTAATGTATTAGTTTTACTACACTTTTATTGTGTTTGGATTAAGGTCTGTATCATTGATTAATCATACCAATAAGAATCCATTAGCTTTATTTATTAACGCTATATTTATCATGCAGATAGATATTTCTGTTGTATTGTCGAGCGGAACAAGAGAGGAAAAAATAATCAACTGATCTTTTTCAATATCCGTTTTGTCAACAAAAAAAAGATAATAAATATACTTATTCAGCCTTGAGGTATGGATAGGATTAAGTGTATATTCAGCTTCACAAAATAATTGTTTGTCGGATGAGTTGTTGCTGGGGTAGTTTATTTAATAAGCAGTGATTCTTAAGATAAAAAACATATAACAAACGATCTTACCGCTTTAGTGATATAGCATTTGGGTTTGCTTTTTTTCATAATAAGATCGTATTCATCATATCTAGGTGGTTGAACAAAAATGTCAATGCTAGAAGCATATTTACCTATTCTGATTTTTTTGGGAATCGGTTTTGGACTCGCAATGGTCTTACTCCTGTTGGGTGCCTTGCTAGGTAAGAGTAACCCCGATGAAGCGAAAAATTCCCCTTTTGAATGTGGCTTTGAAGCCTTTGATGATGCGCGTATGAAGTTTGATGTACGTTACTATCTTGTTGCCATTCTCTTTATTATCTTTGATCTAGAAATAGCCTTTCTTTTCCCGTGGGCAATTGTACTGGACAAAATTGGAATTTTCGGTTTGGTTTCAATGGCTATCTTTTTGGGAATTCTTATTATTGGATTTATCTATGAGTGGAAAAAAGGAGCTTTAGAGTGGGAGTAGAAAGCAAAGGACTTCAGGAGTCTGGATTCTTAGCCACTTCTGCAGATAAAGTTATCAACTGGGCGCGTACTGGCTCTCTATGGCCAATGACATTTGGTCTGGCATGTTGCGCAGTTGAAATGATGCAGGCGGGTGCGTCGCGTTATGATATGGATCGTTTTGGTATCCTCTTTCGCCCTAGTCCACGTCAATCAGATTTGATTATTGTTGCAGGAACGCTGACCAATAAAATGGCACCTGCATTACGCAAGGTTTATGACCAAATGGCTGAGCCACGCTGGGTGGTTTCAATGGGGTCATGTGCTAATGGTGGTGGGTATTATCACTATTCTTATGCAGTGGTTCGCGGCTGTGATCGTGTTATTCCTGTTGATGTCTATATTCCTGGTTGTCCTCCCACAGCAGAAGCCTTGCTGTATGGCTTGATTCAGTTGCAAAACAAGATCAAGCGTAGCAATACATTTGCGCGTAAGGTGGAAGCTTAAATGGGTAATACGACTTCTGACTTGGATGCATTGCAAGCGAACTTAAACGATGCCTTTAGTGATGTGATCCAACGCTCACAAATTGCATTTAAAGAATTGACCATTGAGGTTTCACCTGATGATCTTCTTAGTGTTGCAACGGCATTGCGTGATAAGCATGGCTTTGAAATACTGATTGATCTTTGTGGTGTTGACTATTTAACGTACGGTGATTCAGAATGGGATGCAGAGGCATCTAGTTTTAGTCGTGGCGTTAAGCGTAAAAGTGATGAACTATTTGATTTCGATAAGCAATCTGCAACTGCCAGCTATGAAGGTAAGCGCTTTGCTGTCGTGACACATTTATTGTCTTTACAGCATAATAAACGCCTACGCCTTAAAGTTTACTGTGATGATAATGAGATGCCAACAGTTGAGTCATTAACGAATGTATGGAGTGGCGTAAATTGGTTCGAGCGTGAAGCGTTTGATCTTTATGGTATTTTATTTGCTAACCATCCTGACTTGCGTCGTATTTTGACGGACTACGGTTTTGTTGGGTACCCTTTTAGAAAAGACTTTCCCTTAGAAGGACAGGTTGAAATGCGTTATGACGACAAGACAAAGCGCGTGATTTATGAGCCTGTTTCTATCGAACCTCGAGTTTGTACACCGCGCATTATTCGCGCATCAGAAGGAACAGCGTCGGAGGCGAATGATTAATGCCTGAAATTCGCAATTTTACCTTAAACTTTGGTCCAGCACATCCCGCAGCACATGGCGTATTACGTCTTGTACTAGAAATGGATGGCGAAGTCATTGAACGCGCAGACCCACATATTGGTTTGCTGCATCGCGGTACAGAGAAACTAGCTGAAAGCAAAATTTATAATCACTCGATTGGTTATATGGATCGGCTCGACTATGTGTCGATGATGTGTAATGAACATGCATATGTCATGGCAATCGAAAAGATGATGGATATCGATATACCTATCCGTGCACAGTACATTCGTGTCATGTTCGATGAAATTACCCGCATTCTTAATCATCTATTATGGATTGGTGCTCATGCGCTGGACGTTGGCGCAATGACGATGTTCTTGTATGCCTTCCGTGAGCGCGAAGACTTAATGGATGTCTACGAGGCTGTTTCAGGTGCGCGTTTACATGCAACTTATTATCGTCCAGGCGGTGTTTACCGTGACCTGCCTGATACGATGCCACTCTTTGAAGAATCACGTTGGAATAGTGCAGCAGATGTTAGGCGACTCAATTTTAATCGTGGTGGTTCGGTATTAGATTTTATTGAAGACTTTACCGTGCGCTTCCCTAAATATGTGGATGAGTATGAAACATTACTAACGGATAACCGTATTTGGAAACAACGTCTGGTTGATATCGGCATTGTTTCACCTGAACGTGCAATGCAGCTAGGTTTAACAGGTGCAATGTTGCGTGGTTCTGGAATAGAGTGGGATTTGCGTAAGAAACAGCCTTATGAAGTCTACGATAAAATGGATTTTGATATTCCCGTCGGTACCAATGGCGATAGTTATGATCGTTATTTAGTCCGTATTGAAGAGATGCGTCAATCCAATAAAATTATCAAGCAATGTGTTGATTGGCTTAATAAAAACCCAGG
>JAGLBQ010000277.1 GCA_023146675.1 Cocleimonas sp.
GCTAATAAACCCTATAGATTAAAAATTCGTGCCCCTGGTTTTGCACATATGTCAGCAATGGATGAGCTAACCAAAGGTCATATGTTGGCGGACGTTGTAACCATTATTGGAACTATGGATATTGTATTTGGTGAGGTGGATCGATGAGTGAAACCAAGGTGGAAACGGTAAAAATACAGGATATGCGAAGTGCATCAAAGGATGCTGCTGCAATATTAACGCAGCATGAGCGTGATGATATTGATTCATGGCTAACGCGTTATCCTGAAGATAAATCACAATCAGCATTATTGGCTGCATTGCGTGCCGTGATGCATGAAGATCATTATGTTTCCAGAGAGAAAATGGATGCTGTGGCGGCATATCTTGGCTTGCCCAATATTGCCGTTTATGAAGTTGCTAGCTTCTACTCCATGTTTGAATTGGATAAAAAATCAGCGGGACGACACAGTATTTCTGTTTGTACCAATGTTTCTTGCATGCTAAATGGTTCCGATGAGATTGTGAGTCATATAGAGTCAAAACTTGGCGTTAAAATGGGTGAAACAACCTCTGATGGAAAATTCTTCTTTAAAATTGAAGAGGAATGCCTAGCGGCTTGTTGTGGCGCACCCATGATGCAGGTGGATCATGTTTATTATGAAGGTCTTACGCTCGAAAGGGTGGATGAGATTCTGGACGGGTTGGAGTAAGGGCGATGGTTGATCAAGTTTGCTTCATAACAAAAAAATACGGTGATGATGCGCACACTTTAGAGAGCTACCTCAAAGAGGGTGGCTATGAAATGTGGCAGAAAATCATCAAAGAAGAAACCAGTCCTGATGATGTCATTGACATTATTAAAACATCAGGTTTGCGTGGTCGTGGGGGAGCAGGTTTCCCTACAGGTTTAAAGTGGAGCTTTATGCCACGTAAAATGCCAGGGCAAAAATATATTGTCTGTAATTCAGATGAGTCCGAGCCTGGTACCTGTAAAGATCGTGATATTTTGCGCTTTAATCCACATGCCTTAGTAGAAGGCATGGCTATTGCAGGTTATTGTATCGGTGCTACCGTTGGCTATAACTATATGCGTGGCGAATTTATGGATGAGCCTTTTATTCGCTTTGAGCAGGCTGTTAAAGAAGCCTATGAAGCAGGGTATTTAGGCAAAGATATTCAGGGTTCAGGCACTGATTTTGATTTGCATGGTTCGCTTGGTGCAGGTGCTTATGTCTGTGGTGAAGAGACTGCTTTATTAGAATCCCTAGAAGGTAAAAAAGGGCAGCCACGCTTTAAACCGCCTTTCCCTGCTAGCTTTGGTTTATATGGTCGTCCAACCACGATTAATAATACCGAAACGTTGTCCTCTATCCCTGTTATTTTGCGTAACGGTGGCGAGTGGTTTAGAGATTTAGGGGTTGAAAACTCAGGTGGAGAAAAACTGTTCTCTATGTCGGGTCATCTCAATAATCCTGGTAATTTTGAAGTACCAATGGGTATGCCATTTAGTGAGTTATTAGAGCTGGCTGGCGGAATACGCAATGGCAATAAGCTAAAAGCGATTATTCCTGGTGGGTCTTCTGTTCCTGTTGTTCCTGCTGATGTCGCCATGAAGCTCACGATGGATTACGACACAATTCAAAAAGCGGGCTCCTATTTAGGGTCAGGCGCCGTGATGGTGATTGATGAAACCACCGATATGGTGAAATTATTACGTCGTATTTCACGCTTTTATTTCTCTGAATCTTGTGGTCAATGTACGCCCTGCCGAGAAGGTACAGGTTGGTTGTATCGTATTTTAGGGCGTATTATTGATGGTAAAGGTACACTGGAAGATATTGATAATTTGAGCAATATCGCCCATAAAATTGAAGGTCGAACCATCTGTGCGCTAGGTGAAGCATCGGCAATGCCTGTGTGGAGTTTTGTAGAGCACTTTAGAGAAGAATTTGTTCATTACGTTGAGCATGGTTGCTCAATGGTAAAGTCAGGATAATTAGATGAGTGAAAAGTTAATCACAATCGAAATCAATGCTAATAAGCTTGAGGTTAAGCCTGACGCGATGCTGATTGAAGTAGCTGATGATGCAGGTATTCATATACCGCGTTTCTGTTACCACAAAAAACTATCGATAGCGGCAAATTGCCGTATGTGTCTCGTTGAAGTTGAAAATGCACCTAAGCCGATGCCCGCTTGTGCAACACCTGTTAATGAAGGCATGAAAGTGTGGACACGCTCTAAGAATGCCTTAGCTGCACAAAAAGACAATATGGAGTTTTTACTGATCAATCATCCGCTTGATTGCCCTATTTGCGATCAAGGTGGTGAGTGTGAACTTCAAGATTTAGCCGTTAGTACGGGCGGTAGCTCCTCTAGCTTTAGTGAAGTGAAGCGAGTTGTTATTGATAAAGATATTGGTTCATTAGTCTCAACGGAAATGACACGTTGTATCCAATGTACGCGCTGTATTCGTTTTGGCGAAGAAATTGCAGGCATGCGCGAAATGGGTGCGACAGGGCGGGGTGACCGCATGGAAGTGGGGACATTTGTTGAAAAAAGTCTTTCTTCTGAGTTATCAGGTAACATTATTGATATTTGCCCTGTGGGTGCATTAACAGCGAAGCCTTCACGCTATAAAGCACGTCCTTGGGATGTGGTACAAACGGCTTCCATTGCTTCTCATGATAGTGTTGGTTCAAATGTAAATTTGCATACCT
>JAGLBQ010000278.1 GCA_023146675.1 Cocleimonas sp.
TTTCACGCTTGCTTTTCATAAAAAAAGGGAGCTTAGTAATAAGCACTTGGCAGATGTGTGTAATCTGCTGATAAAATTAACGCCCTACTGATTTGCAACAACAAACCAGTGGGACTTCACAAACAATCTAAAGAAGAGATTGAATTATGCAAGCGATATTGTACGCTACCACTGGGGATATTGCCCCAAAAAATTCTGCCAATGCTTCTCATTGTGCTAAAAATAAACTCAATTTACTGCCTGAGCATCTCGCTCAAATCGGCACAGCTTTTATTCATCAACTCTCCCTTGCACCCCTAACCGCCCGTGATCTGCGCATTTTAACCACGCTTTATGATCAAACCATCGCCTACGATAAACGTGAAGATGATATGAATGGCACGCGTTTAGAGCAATTAACAGGGATTCGACGTGATCATGCGAATGAGTCTGTACGTCGTTTAGTGGCATTGAATATTATCCTCACCCATCAAGGTCATTATGGAAAATGGATGGCGATTAATTTCGATTTTCCAAATTGGGGAAAACCAAGTTCTGATACAACCACCAATGACCCGCGTTGTTTATTGTCGGATGTGTATCAAAGCGCACTGATTGATGAGAGGGTTGAATTTCAATTGTATAGTCCACCTGAAAAATGCAAAAAAGAAGAAAATAGCAACCTTCCACCATCGCATTTGCCCGCACAACCCAGCCCTGATCATGTTAAACCCGCGCCTGTTGCACTACATTTTCCCCATAATTTTCCTAAAAAACTGCGCCAATTGATGATTCGCCACCTTGCGCCACTCAATATTCCCCAACACGCACAACGCCTCTTGGATTATTTTGCTAAGTGCCTACGCAATGGCAAAATACGTAATCCAATTGCTTATTTTATCAGCCTAAAAAATCGCTGGTTAAGAGGATCACTGGATTTAAATGAAGATCAAGCCACCTCCGCAACCAATGAAAAGAAAGGACAACAGGAAAGGATAAAACAACGCATGGCGTATCAACAAGCAGTGGCAGATATTAAACAGTTGAAAAAAAGCATCAATGCCGTAGTCAATCAGGAACACTGTCGTTTTGATCAAGCCTTGAAAAAAATGAAATATACTGAACTTTGGGCAAAAGCAATTGAATGCCTAGAACAAACAAAAAAAGTGGGTGGCGGTATGAAAGCACTCTAGGGTGGGCAGTCATCTGCACTACATTCCCACGTGGCACGTGGGAACGAGACAATATTTCAAAGTTAACAGAATTAGCAATCCGCTTTACCTGCTTGCTTTCCTTAACTAGCTCAACAATTCCATAATGGCAACTTCATATTAAGTTTCTCTACAACAAATGCTATGATTATTCTTAAGTTTATAACCAGTAAATAAACCTATAGCGGGTATAATGCCCCCAAGATATACACTAACAATATAAAAAAAAGTTGCCATTTCTGTAAAGAAAGTTGTTCTACTTATATCAGTGATGCTGATCACTATGCTGAGCAAGCCAATTATTAATAGCTGTTTTTTATTTATAAATCGTAACATAAAATATCCAGCCCCAGTATATACCATAAATTTCACCAAATTTCGGTCTATAAAAAGCGAAAAAGGACTAAAAATAACTTCATTTGTGATATATATCATCCGAAAATCGCTCAATCCACTGCTTATAAAAAAAATTATAACGCTATAAAACACTGACAGGTTAATCTTATTCATCTTCTACTCGCTTTTTTATATGTATAATAAATTTACGTATTTTCTTTGTTTGTAAATCTCAATAATAAGCAATGAAGTAGCAGCTTCAATCTCTTCTGGATAAATGGCTAAGGTTTAATTTTTATTGATGCTCTTCTTAAGGAGTCTTAAAATAAACATTATCACATAATGGTAAGATAAAAAAATGAGTCGAATGAATAAAGTATTAACAAAAAATGTAGTAGAAAAAAATAAAGTTTATATTTGTATTACGACTTTTTTGGCAGGCATTTCATTAGTTTCTATATTGATAGGCAGTTTGTTTTTAGCTGTCTTATGTAGCTTAATGGGTCTTGCTATACTATTACATAATAAGAAAAAGCATCATAAAAATAGAAAGGCAATAGAAATGGTTCTACACGAGATTAAAGAGGGAGAAGGAATGTCTTTAGAAGGCTTAAAAAAACCTATTGAAAAGCGACATATTACGAAAAAAAGCTAAGCCAAGCATCCATTGCTATAGTTTTTCATATAAATAAACACTTATTAAATTAACTGTATCGTTCGCAGGCTATCGGGGTGATTGTTGGTTAACTTAGCCAACCTGTAACACTGATAGGTTCTTTATTGCCCCCTTTAAATAGCCAGATTAAAGAACTTATAGCAACAAATATGCCAATGGCGGCAATGACTTTTACTAACCAGAAGGCTTCGCTATAGACACTACCTTGCCAGAATAAATAGCCCGCTATGAGTAGGTAGATAAGATAGGTAACATAATTCCAAATAATAGCATCACGAATGAATCTAGCATTGATAATCGCAACGCTTAACCATGCGCTAGCCCAGCCTAATGCTGCGCCGATTAGTATATCAATTGGCCAATGCACACCAAGCATAATGCGACTTAGCCCAATGAGGCAGGCAAAGAAGAAGGCAAAGAGTAGTAAAGGGCTGTTTTTAAAATAGAATCCTACTGATCCCATAATAGCAAATGCGGTGGCTGTATGTCCTGAGGGGAAAGCGTAGGTTGTCATTTTCTCGCCAATAAAATAGAAGCTGGATGGCTCTAGTACGTCATAGGGGCGAGGCAAGGCGATGAGTGACTTTAAACTGGCAACAATTAATAATGAGATCAGTGCTGCGATTAGCACAGTGCGAAGTAGGTTCAGGTGTCGCCAAAAAAAGATGAGTACTAACAATAAGGCAAATAGTCGATTGCCGAAGGTTGTGATCATTATCCACATTTCATTAGCAAAAACTGAACCTAATTTATTTGTTATCAAAAACAGTTGCGCATTAGCATTCAGAGCAAAGATGATAATCGCAACTATAAATAATGTGATAATAATAAAATTGGGTGATTTACTAAACATGAAAAATCCATAATAGGTTGAAGACGTTTCTCAACAAATACCGTATCTATCTGATAGTTTAGTCAAATAATCAATCATTAAATAACTTTTCAAAGATTAACGGTTCAGTAAATCTACCGTATGGATGAATATTATGCAATTCACTTTTGCCTATCATTAACTTAGTTTATCACAAAACATAACCTCGTTCTTCATGATCAATAATATCAAGACCTTGTGCTTCTTCATCTGCGCTTACACGTAAGCCACCTAGCATTAATCCAACCAATTTAAATAAGAGATAGGAAACCACAGCGGTATAGGCAAAAGTGGAGGCAACTCCGATAAGTTGTACTTGAAATTGTTGCCCGATAGTACTGATTCCTTCTGCAAAACCACTGCCGCTAAAGATACCGAGTTGAGTGGAGGCAAAGACGCTTACTAATAAGGTTCCTAAAATACCGCCAACGCCATGTACGGGAAAGACATCTAGTGCATCATCAATTTTAAACTTTTGCTTAATTAAAATGGTCATATTAAAGCAGACAATGCCTGCGAGCAGACCAATCACCAGTGCTCCACCTGGTCCGACGAATCCTGATGCGGGTGTGATCGTACCTAAACCTGCGACCATGCCAGTGACTGTTCCTAGCGCGGTTGGTTTTCCAAATTTAATCCACTCATAAACCATCCACGTCATTGCGCCTGTGGCAGCTGAAATATGAGTAACCAGCATTGCCATTGCGGCATCGCCATTTGCAGCCAATGCGCTACCGCCATTAAAGCCAAACCAACCAACCCATAACATGCCTGCACCTGTTACGGTCATGGTTAGATTATGTGGCACGGTTCGACCAAAATGCCTGCGTGGACCCACCATAATGGCAGCAACCAATGCACCAACACCGCAGGTAATATGAACCACGGTACCACCTGCAAAATCAAGCAGCCCCATTTGTTGCAGCCAACCGCCACCCCATACCCAGTGTGTTATGGGCGCATAGACTAATACGATCCAAAAAGCTGAGAATAATAATACCGCCGAGAACTTAATTCGTTCAGCAAAGCCACCAATGATGAGTGCGGGAGTGATAATGACAAAGGTCATTTGGAAGAGGGCAAATAGAGCCTCTGGAATATCACCAACGAGAGAATCTTTGGTGATGCCATTAAACATGGCTTTATCAAGACCACCCCAGAAGGCATTGCCTTCGCCAAATGCAATACTATAACCAACAACCAGCCAAAGTATGGATGCAATAGCGGCAATGGCAAAGCATTGCATTAGAATGGAAAGGACATTGCGACTACGAACGAGTCCGCCATAAAATAGCGCCAAACCTGGCAGAGTCATAAATAAGACCAACGCCGTTGAGGTTAATATCCACGCAGTATTAGCACCATTTAAGGTATCTTCTGCCTGAGCGGTTAAGGGTAATAGCAGTAGACCTGCCAGTATAAAAAAGATTTTCATGGGGTAAATCACTGATTGGTTTTTTAGCGGGGATAGACGTTATCTGAAACGTCTCTACAAGTAATGTTTAGGACTTGGAATTAAAGTGCTTCTGGTCCTGTTTCGCCTGTACGAATACGAATGGTTTGTTCTATATCAGAAACAAAGATCTTACCATCGCCAATTTTGCCTGTATTGGCTGCTTTAATAATGGCTTCGATAGCAACATCAAGCGCATCACTGGCAACCGCTGTTTCTATTTTTACTTTAGGCAGAAAATCAACAACGTACTCAGCGCCACGATAAAGCTCTGTATGTCCTTTTTGACGACCAAAACCTTTCACCTCGGTGACAGTGAGACCTTTAATGCCCGCTTCAAATAAAGCTTCACGTACATCATCTAATTTATAGGGTTTAATAATAGCGGTAATTAATTTCATCTAATATTCCTTGACTGTTGGGGGATATTTAATAACCAGCAAAGAATACCTTTTGAATTATTAAAGTACAAGGTAGCTTTTAACATCCAAATCATAATGCTAGCAGGAAAGAGTTGAAAAAATCAGATGATTTATTCCTGTTTATCGTGGAAGGGGCTAAAGTTTAGCGAGTCAACATTTCAGCAAGACTTCCCAAAATAATGATCATAAAGGCAACAAAACCTATCAGCATAGCGGTAGCTAGTAGTATATAAAATATAATAGTATTATTTGAATAAGCAGCATCTTCTTTCCACTGCTTCTGGCATTGCTTACAGCGATAAGAATGATGTGTAAAAGGCAGCAATATAGATAGAAAATGCAGTGCGATAAAGGGTATCTTCCAGAACAAATGATTCTTTTTTACATCGATTGAATCACACTGAGGGCAGCTTATTTTATCTTTTGCTTCAAGCTGTGAAGAAATATCATACTCACCCTCCTCAATTTCCTTAATAAGCATTTTTGCCTGCTTTTCATACTCAATGGGCACTTTTAATTGAACCCCACCCAAAGCATTAGATATCCCCCAATAAACGTTAATATAATATTCATTGCTAAGAAAGACAGGTATTGACTCAACCTCTAGGCGTCCTTTTACAATATTGGCTTCTAATGAGTCTGTGAAAGACGTGATGGTTACTAATTTACTCACGGGTTACTCCTATCTGATGGGGATGAGTAAAGTATAGTCTGAAAATAAGGTGAGGTATCTTTTAGCAAGAGGATTTATGCTGTTTTTATAACAACTCTAGACGGTAGCAAGACTCCTTAGTGGCTTGCTACCTTTGCTTAAACGAGGACTCTACAACTACTCACTACTGCAATCGTGATAAATCAGCAATATGTAAAAATAAGCTTCGCATTTGTTGCAATAAGGCTAAGCGGTTATTTTTTAAAGCATCATCATCAACCATCACCATGACATGATCAAAAAAGCCATCAATATCATCACGTAATGCGGCAAGCGAGCTTAGTGCCTCCGTGTATTTAGCATCAGCAAACCAAGGGGTCACTTTTTCTGTTTGATCAATAACGGTCTGATATAGCGCTTTTTCTGCATCTTCTGTTAATAAAGCGGTATCAACATATTGTGGAATATTGTCCACTTTTTTAAGAATATTTCCAATACGCTTATTCGCTGCGGCTAACGGTTCTGCGGCTTCTAACTTGCGGAATTCGGTAACGGCTTTTACGCGTTGATCAAAGTCTAGTGGTCGCTCTGGATTAACGTTGGCAATCGCATCAACAACATCGCCCGCAATCCCTTGATCTTTATAATAAGCACGTAGACGTTCCATCACAAAGGCGAAGGTTTCATTCACGGCAGTTTCTGCGTTGATATCGTCTTCAAAATTGTTCGCGGCGCTGTTTAATAACTGTTTTAGATCCAGTGATAGCTCGCCTTCAATTAATATGCGCAATACGCCAATCGCAGATCGACGTAGAGCATAAGGGTCTTTGCTGCCTGTTGGCTTCATGCCAATGGCAAAAATTCCTAATAACGTATCAAGGCGATCTGCTAATGAGAGGATTTTTCCTGTGGTGCTGGCAGGAATCACATCATCTGCAAAGCCTGGTTGATATTGTTGTTGCATGGCATCAGCAACAGCATTGGTTTCGCCGTCTTTTTGTGCATAGTAGCGTCCCATAATACCTTGTAATTCTGTGAATTCACCGACCATATCGCTCATTAAATCACATTTACTGAGTATTGCTGCACGGTAAGAGTCACTACTATTTGCGCCAATTTGTTTGGCTATATCTTCGCTTAATCGAGCAACACGTTCCGTCTTTTCAAATAAAGTGCCTAATTGTTTTTGGAAGATTATTTTTTTGGTCGCATCACGATAAGATTCTAAGCTGGTTTTACTATCTTGCTCCCAGAAGAAGGCGGCATCACTAAAGCGAGGATTAATAACACGCTCATTGCCTTCACGCACAGCGGCAGGATTACTACTGTCTATATTAGAAATAGTAATAAAATGCGGCAATAGTGCTCCACTTTGGTCTACAACTGGAAAGTATTTTTGATGATCTTGCATACTAGAAATGAGGCATTCTTGAGGAATATCTAAAAACTTTTGATCAAAATTACCTGAAACTGCAATGGGCCATTCAATTAATGCGGTAACTTCATCGAGTAAATTATTATCTATCTGAGCAATACCGCCTAGCTCAATAGCTGCTGCCTCTGCTTGTTGGCGCACGGTATCACGGCGTTGTGTAAAGTTGGCAATGACATAACCTGTCTGCTCCAGTTCCTTGGCATAATCCGTTGCATGTTTAAGCTCAATTGCGTCGGGATGATGAAAACGATGACCAAAGGTTTGCTTGCCTGCACTAATTCCCATTATTTTAGCGGGAATCACCTGATCGCCTAACATCATTACAATCCAATGCACAGGGCGCACAAATTCAAGGTCGCTTGATCCCCAGCGCATGCGTTTCGGAATCGGCAAGGTAGCCAATGATTTACTAACAATGTCAGCGGTCAGTTCAGCGGTGGCTTGTCCCGCAACCTCTTGCTTGAATACTAGCCACTCACCTTTGTCGGTTTTCATCCGATCCAGCGCTTCAACCTCAACACCACAGGAACGTGCAAAACCTTGCGCAGCTTTACTTGGATTACCATCGGCATCAAAAGCGGCTTTGATCGCAGGGCCGCGACGCTCTGTTAGCTGGTCTTGTTGTTTTTCAGGAATACCTTTTAAAAGTATCGCTAAACGGCGGGGTGCAGCATAAGAAATAATCTCTTGTGCTTCTAATGAGGATTTTTTGAAACCTGCGATCACACCTTCTGTAAAGGCATTGGATAATGTTTTTAATGCCTTGGGAGGAAGCTCTTCAGTACCAATTTCAATCAATAAATCATTTGAGGTTGTCATGCTTATTTCTCCTCATCCGTTGCGGTGTTATTTAGCATAGGAAAGCCTAATGCCTCACGGGAGTCATAATAAGCCTGTGCAATAGCCCGTGATAAAGCGCGGACTCGTAGCATATAACGCTGTCTTTCTGTTACCGAAATGGCATGACGTGAATCCAAAAGATTAAATGCATGGGATGCTTGTAGCATTTGCTCATAGGCGGGTAGTGGCAAATCAGCGTCTATTAATTGCTGGCTTTCTTTTTCAGCCACATCAAAATGATGGAAAAGCGCCTCAACATTGGCTTTTTCAAAGTTATAGATTGACTGCTCTACCTCATTGCGATGATAAATATCACCGTAAGTTAGTGTGCCATTCGGTCCATCAGACCAAATAAGGTCATAAACTGAGGCTGCATTTTGCAAATACATTGCAATACGCTCTAAACCATAGGCAATTTCACCTGAAACGGGCTTGCAATCCAGCCCCCCGATTTGCTGAAAATAGGTGAATTGGGTCACCTCCATGCCGTTTAACCAAACCTCCCAACCTAAGCCCCATGCGCCTAATGTGGGTGATTCCCAGTTATCTTCCACAAA
Organism: Cocleimonas sp.; assembly: GCA_023146675.1. Lineage (GTDB taxonomy): Bacteria > Pseudomonadota > Gammaproteobacteria > Thiotrichales > Thiotrichaceae > JAGLBW01. The sequence continues at coordinate 8,433 of JAGLBQ010000278.1, forward strand.
GCGAATATCATGCTCTAATGGATCAAAACCAATGGCTTTAAGCGAGCCTAAATAAAGTTCTTGAATCTCTAAAGGTGAAGGTTTTAACACCACTTGAAATTGATGAAAGCGTTGCAGACGGTTTGGATTATCACCATAACGCCCATCGGTTGGACGACGTGAAGGTTGCACAAATGCCACATTCCAAGGCTCGGGGCCTATCGCTTGTAGGAAGGTTGCAGGGTTGTCTGTACCCGCCCCCATTGGCATATCATAAGGTTGCAAAATGGCACAGCCCTGTTTAGCCCAATAATCTTGTAGGGCAAAAATTAGACCTTGAAAGGTTGAAACATTATATTCCGACATATCTAAACGCTTTTTTTTGTACCTGAGGGTATAACAAACTCAGGTTGTATTTTAAGAAGGGCGCGATTATACGGTATTTTTTCTTGTAAGCTGAAAAAAATGAAGCGAAGGCAACTTTTTATTGAAAACTGGTTGAGAGTGAACATTTTTGTTTCAAAAAATATCTGTCACGTTTGGATGCCTTTGTTGGGGAATAATCAATAAATAAAAAAACCACCTAAAAAGATGGTTTTTTGCTATGAAATCTAAAGAGAGCTATCTATTTTTATAAACAGGGCTTTGCTCTAACGACACATCTATAAAGACCCCAACTACGTTTGCAACTATTGGACTTATTTTTTGAATGACTCCAAAGTCCGTAGTGAGCACCATATTTTGGCACTACTTTTCCTCGCCAAAAAACCCGCGCTACTTTTTTAGCTGAGCTTCTAGAATAACCTCGTCCGACACCTTTTATAATTTTATTTTTACAACGAGCATTTGTTATCACTTCTCTTGTATCATTAACTAAGTCATTTATTTCAAAAGCATTTGCTGTCGCACTGGTTATCGCTGTAGAACCAACTGTAAAGAAACTTAGTATAATAATTCCTAATATCTTTTTCATTTTTATCACCTTTTTAGTTTAGATAATCTTCTAGGGCTAAAGGTGATTTGCTTCTCACCTTTATTTTTTATAGCGAAAGAAAAATATAAAAAGGCTCAAATAATTATGAAGATAGTTTCTTTGATAAACTATTACCCACACTGATTTTTCGCTTCTGGAAGCATAATCAATTTAATGGTTGGACTCCTCAAGTATCGAAGTCAGTGGAGGCAAACGACAAGCTAAAATGGATACCAAGAAGTTATCAATTGGTTAATCGCAAATACAATTGCGGCAACTTTTTAGGCAGCTCTTCAGCGTTGCGAATCACCACAAACGATTTACTGCCAAATAAATACGGTAAATAGCTTTCTGCTTGCTCATCAATAGTAATGCAAAAAGGGCGTAATCCTTTCTTTTCTGCTTCCAATACCGCCATGCGCGTATCTTCTATGCCGTAACGCCCTTCGTATTTATCCAGATCATTCGGCTTTCCATCAGTCACAATCAACAGTAACTTTTGGCTACTTGCTTCCTTTTCCAAGAGTGTTGTAGCATGGCGAATAGCGGCTCCCATGCGAGTATAATAACCAGGGCGAGCTGCATCAATATGTCCACGAATCCTACTATCATATCGATCATGAAAGTTTTTAATATTGTAAAAACGAATATGTGAGCGGTTGCGCGATGAAAAACCGTGTAGTGCAAAACGATCACCTGTCACGGTCAATGCTTCGGAGAATAAAAACATTGAATCACGAATAACATCAATCACCCGTGCATCATTATTAATATGTGCATCCGTCGACAATGATAGATCCGCTAATAATAAACAGGATAAATCACGGCTTTTATTGCGTAATTCACGATACACAGGTGTATCGCTATTAACATGACCCTGCTGGCGATCAGCAAGGAAGGTGATATAACTTTCTAGGTCAAGTTCAGTGCCATCATGTTGGCGGTTTTGCCAATGCCGTTGTGGTTGGATAATTTCAAATTGACGACGTACTTTTTGAGCTTGGGCACGTAATCTTTCAGGAAGCTCCATTGGCTCGGCATGACGCGCTGTCATGGTTTGCAAACGACAGTGATCTTTAAGTAAGCGCTGTTGTTTATAATCCCATTCATCAATGGGAAGTCCTTCGCCCAAGGGAATATCATCGTACTCACTAGAAGGTAGGTCAAGGTCGAGTTTTATTTTGCTAGAGGTCGTTTGGCTATCTTGAGCAACGGTGACATGATCCATATCCTCAGCCGTTTGCATAGCATTGTCATCGTCATCTTCGGTGCTGGTGCGATCAACTTTACTGTACTCTGCCCAGCTCCATAGGCTTTCAAGACGAAATGTCATTAACCCATGATTCCCTTCGGGCATATCGGTGCGATCACCTTGTTTGCGTTTTTTTTGTTTTTGTTGCTGCTTTTTACTGCTAGGTGCCTCTTCAATATCAGGGTCTTGTGGTGCTTTATTGGTTTGAAATTCAATTGCAGGGGGAGCAGGATGTAACCACAGTGGCACAGGTTGCGGTGGACGTTTGGCAAATTGTAACTGAACCCTTGCCCTAGCATCACGTAACGCAAGACAGATAGCCTGTTCCTGAGCCGCCTCATCATCAGGCAAACCCTCCATAGAAGGTCGCTGCTTTAAGTGCGCTTTTACTAATGCCTGATAAGGGGTTTTTAAGCCTGGCCAAATCTGCAATGTCTTAAGGGTGCGATATTGATTACGGCTAATCCAGTCTTTCGTCTTTGCTTGTGATGCATCAATAACCGATAGTGCAGTTAGCCATAAATAGAGATCAAAATTTAGTTGCTTGGTAGGAAATAACGCAATACTTTCAGGTAATCTGAGTGTTTCTTCATCACGCCAAGCATATTCCGTTTTGCCCCCAATACCCGCAATGCGTTGTAGGATAGAACGGCGTGCTTTAAGCTCTGTCTCCGTGGCATTTTTGACTTGCAATCCTCCTTCGCCGCCAAGCGCCCGAAAAAATATGCCCGCAGTATGGCGAATATCATCCAGATACACGGTTGCTTCAGGGTAACTTTTATCAGCACGTTTAGTAATAAAACGATGCCATGTAGAGCCTACTAGTTCTTCGAGCATAAAATAATTCCAAAAAATATAGTTTGCAAAGATGCTGTGTATGTTAAGGAAGATTTGTGTCTTTGTGAAATTTGCTGCTACCTATCAGGTGCGGTGTGGCCATATTCCTAAAGAAATATGATCTCGCTATACATGATAACCCAGTACCCAAAGATCAGCATAACAGCTAAAATTTGCACAAAAAAAGTGACGTATAATATTATTCTTTTTGCCATTTGAACGGGCTTGGATACTCTGAAGTGGTGGAAGAACCATAATCTCTATTAGAGAGTATTGTATTGATATCTGTCAATTAAAAATTGAGATTCTACGTTACCTCTTTCGATGACTAAACCAAAGGGGCTTTTAATATTTCAATCTCAAATGCTTGGCAAATTTAACGGACTAACTTCCATAACGATATCCCATACTTTTCTCCAATCTCATTAAAAAGCACAGTATGGCGTATGGCTGATAAATCTGACCGTCTAAAGATGGTGGTTTTAACCTTAAAGAAAGACAA
>JAGLBQ010000279.1 GCA_023146675.1 Cocleimonas sp.
ACAAACACCTCGGTTAGCACATGATGCTGATGTGCTATCTGGGTTAATGTTTTGATTTCTTCAAGATTTAATTCACGTGATAAATTGAGTCGTGACGCACCAATTTTAGCCAGAAAAGCAACCTGCCCCGCATTAACCGTGGTTAATTGGGTCGATGCGTGCAAATCAAGCGTTGGGAAGTGTTTTTTAACCAGATTAAACAACCCCAAATCCTGCACAATAATACCGTCAATACGTGTATTAACGAGTCTATTTAACAGCTTAAATAGCGCGGGAATTTCCTGCTCCAGAATCACCACATTAATGGTTAAAAACACTTCGCAGTTATGTTTATGCGCTAAACGTAAAATACCAATTAGATGATCAAAAGAAAGATTAGTCGCACGATTACGCGCATTAAAGGTATCCAAACCACAATAAACTGCATTTGCCCCCGCCACTATCGCCGCTTTAATCGCCTCTACATCGCCGCCTGGGGCTAATAACTCAAGTTTTTTTACATTCATAATTAGGTCGTTCTGTAGAAATACTGCGTATAACGTCTATTCATAAGTTATGCTTTACTCCCACTCCAGCCATTGCATAAACCTATAACCTGTACTCACGTTTCTACGCATCAAATAGTGGAAATTGTAATATAGCCCTTATAAAACTCGTGGCGTACAACTCTTATTCTGTCACCGCCGCCTCCCCTTTCATTGGTTTAATTTTTTCAATAATCTCATTAGGCACACCTTGCGCTTTAAGATCTTCTGCGCTTTGCTTGGATAACTCCTCAAGTAACTCCGCAGGAATACCCTCCATTGGTACTCCTGCACCTTCTGGCAATTCTACCCCAGCGGGCAATTCATCATCCCCACCGCCTAACCCTAACGCTTCCATTAGGCTAATAAAGTCATCAACACTTATTGATTTTCCATTTAAATCAATCCCATCGGTCTTAAAAACTGCATTCAAACTATAATTATCTGCATTTTCAGCAATCACTCCTTTCTCAACTAACGAGGGAATAAAAAATGCGGCGGGTGTTGAGGTAAGCATTGCTTTTGGTGCCGTAAAATCAATCTTTCCGTTAACTAATTTTTGGAGAGCTGCCAAGCCTCCCATTGCCAGCTCCTCAAGATTAATATCAGTACTATTGCCAATATAGCGCGCCTCAATATCGAGCAATGAACCGCCTTGTTGCGAAGCGATATCAGCCGTTACTTGCAATTCTGTTTTATCTTTTTTCAGCGTATTTTGTACTGCTGCAATCATAATATTGGGTAAATTTTGCAGTTTACTCATCAACTCTTCTTGCTCAGCCCCATTCATGCCACTCAGCGCACTTGATTGTAACTGTTGGACATCTTTTTGAACCGCCGCCAACTGCTCCAATCCTTTGATCTGAAATGCTTTAAATGAAGTGCTGAGTTTAATCTCACTAATATCCACAGGCGCTTCAATATTTGATGCCAGCAGTTTTATATCGCCATCCAGAGCCTCATTATCACTTGCCCTACGTGTATCACTAGAAAAATCAAGACCAAAACTAACGGGAGGCACCTCATTACCTGTGATTTTTACCGAAGGTGTTGCAAAATGACTGGTTCCAATCATCTGACCTGCCACCATACCCTGCATATCGACGTCAATAGTAGATGCTGATACATCTATGTTTAAACCATCATCAATAATATGTACGGCGCCAATGGTACCTTTTGCCGTTCCCATTAGAGTAGCTTTATTGATAGCACCCGCGACATAAAGACCGTCTTTCAAGCTAAAACGTGATTCACCCTCCTTAAGCTCAATCGCAGGAATACTCAGATCATAATCAGAACTATCATTGATGCCAAAAGTAATATTGCCACTCAGCGGGCTTTTATCAGCAAATAATCTTTTCATTATATCTTGAGTTTCTGGCTTTAGTGAACTGACATCCAGCTCAGAGTAAATATGCGCAGTACCAAAGCCCAGCGTGCCATTAGCAAATAAAACAGGTCCATGTGAAATGGTGTTATTGAACTGAACGTCACCAAGTAATTCATCAATAACTGGATCACCCGTATTGAGGTGCACTACCGTTGTTGCAGTTGATTTTAAAAAGGATTTTTTATAATCCTTAATATAATAATGAGTCTCCAAGCCCATGTCAGCACCTGCATTTTTAGTATTTTTTAGATAGGTTTTAAACAGTGACTCAGTCTCATTGCCAATAAACCATGTAGAACCAGCCCAAGCAAAGATAAGGAACAAAATTAAGATAAGTATTTTTTTCATTTATATTTTTTAGAAATTAGTTCGGAAGTCGCAATCATATAACCTATAAGACTTAAAGAGTAGATATTATATTGTTTCGCCTAGTCAGGTATAATCCGCGCCAATAATTATTCAAATGAGGAAATACCAATAATGTCAAGAATCATCTACACCAAAACTGACGAAGCACCTGCACTGGCAACCTATTCTTTTTTGCCGATTGTGCAAGCATTCACCAACGCTGCCGATGTCGAGGTTGTAAGCAAGGATATTTCCCTTGCAGGTCGCATTATTGCTAATTTTCCTGATAATTTAAGCGATGAGCAAAAAATAGGTGATGCACTGACAGAACTAGGGGAACTAGCAAAAACAGCGGATGCTAATATTATTAAATTACCCAATATCAGCGCTTCTATTTCACAATTAAAGGTAGCCATTAAAGAATTACAAACACATGGTTATGAAATTCCTGATTATCCTGAAAGCGCTAAAACAGAGCAAGAAAAAGACATTCAAACACGTTATGCCAAAGTCTTAGGGAGTGCCGTGAATCCTGTATTACGTGAAGGCAATGCAGATCGTCGCGTGGCAGCACCCGTAAAAGCATATGCACAAGCTAATCCACATCGTATGGGTAAATGGAGTGAAAATTCAAAATCACATGTAACCAGTATGCAGGATGGTGATTTTTACTCCAGTGAACAGTCCGTTATGCTGACTGCTGCGGATGATGTGAAGATTCAATTTACAGATACCGAAGGTAAATCCACCCTGCTTAAAGCATCAACGCCATTATTGGCAGGTGAAGTAATTGATGCATCTTGCATGAATGTAAAAGCATTGTGCGCCTACTGTGAAGAGGCAATGCAGAGCGCTAAAGAGAATAATGTTTTACTCTCCCTGCATCTAAAAGCAACCATGATGAAAATTTCAGACCCAATTATATTTGGGCATGTGGTTAGTGTATTTTTTAAAAATGTCTTTAGCAAGCATGAAGCTATCTTTAACGAACTGGGGATTACAGCGAAGCTAGGCATGACTGACTTACAGTCAAAAATTGAGAGCCTGCCTGTAGAACAAAAAGCAGAAATTGAGGCAGATATTAAAGCCGCTTATACAGCACGCCCTGAATTGGCAATGGTCGACTCAGATCATGGCATTACTAATCTGCATGTGTCTAGCGATGTGATTGTTGATGCCTCTATGCCAGCAGCAATACGCTCATCAGGTATGATGTGGGGGCCTGATGGCAGATTAAAAGACACGAAAGCAATGATTCCTGATCGTTGCTATGCAGGTATTTATCAAGCAACGATTGAGTTTTGCAAACAACATGGTGCTTTTGATGTGACCACAATGGGCAATGTTGCCAATGTTGGATTAATGGCGCAAAAGGCTGAAGAATACGGCTCACATGATAAAACCTTTGAAATGAGCGCAAAGGGTAACGTTGAAGTGATTGATGCATCAGGCAAAACATTAATGTCGCATAAGGTAGAAAAAGGCGATATTTGGCGCATGTGTCAAACTAAAGATGCCGCGATAAAAGATTGGGTAAAATTAGCCGTAAACCGTGCCCGTGCCACGGGAAAGCCAGCCATTTTCTGGCTAGATGAAAACCGCGCCCATGACCGTATATTAATGGAAAAAGTGAAACAATATCTACCAGAGCACGACATAGATGGCTTAGCGCTTCAAACCATGTCACCCATTGAAGCCACCCAACACACGTTAGAACGCATTAAGGCAGGAAAAGACACCATTTCTGTCACAGGTAATGTACTCCGTGACTATCTAACCGATTTATTCCCTATTTTAGAACTCGGAACTAGCGCAAAAATGCTCTCAATCGTACCATTACTCGCAGGCGGTAGCTTATTTGAAACAGGTGCAGGCGGCTCAGCACCTAAGCATGTACAGCAGTTCGTAGAAGAAAATCATCTACGTTGGGATTCATTAGGTGAATATTTAGCATTAGGTGTCTCGCTAGAAGACTTAGCCGCTAAAACAGATAATCTAAAAGCACAAATATTGGCTGATACTTTAAGCGAAGCCACTGCAAACTACCTTGAAAATAACAATGCTCCATCACGTAAAGTCAACGAGTTGGATAATCGTGGCAGTAGTTTTTATCTCGCAATGTATTGGGCGCAGGCGCTAGCAGAACAGAATCAGGATACTGATTTAAAAACACGCTTTGAATCACTAGCACAACAATTACTAGAGAATGAAGCTAAAATTGTTGATGAGTTAAATGCAGTGCAAGGAAAAGAGGTGGACTTAGGTGGCTATTATCAGCCTGATGAAATGCTCATGAAAAAGGTAATGCGCCCTAGTGAAACATTTAATCAAGCATTAGCTGGGATATAAAACAAAAAACTGAGGGTTTAATACCAATTCTAATAGTGCATCTTCGCTCGACCCAAAAGGTTAAGTTATGCTATTAGCATTGGCACTAAAATGGCATTTGGATATTTTAGAATGGGTATTAGCCTCTTACGCTATCTATTCTTCGCCCGTGAATCACTCGCCAAAAATAAACCACCGAAACAACCCCAAGCCATATAAAGAGCAAATCCCCCCAATCAAAGTGCCCGTTTTCAAGGTAACGATTGATATTATTAAATAACCAAAAATCATAGGATTCGCTATTTTCTGATCTTTCTTTCAGCTGTAAAATCTCAAAGGCTGAATCTACAACACCCCAAAAAAGACTCCATTGCACCACGGCTCGGGTGGTGAGATTATCCGTAATTAAGATGCTATAGAACGTCATAAAGACAATATGACAATAGCTGGTTAAGGCATAGACTATGGTGAGAAGAATTCCATTTTCGATATTAAACTTATAGGCTTCAATGCGCCAACTACCGAGTGTGATAAAATGGAATTTATTAGGATACAGAAATGCGTAGCAAGCGATACCTAGCACTAAGAAAAAGGTAGCAACGAGAAAGACCTTTTTTCTGATACTCATTGTCATTTTCCTTGGTAGCTATAATACGCAAGAGTAGAATGAGCCTTTTCCTCTGACCTAAATTAACCTTTCATTGCGTTGAAAAAGTCATCATTTGTTTTAGTTGCTTGGAAGCGTTCAAATAAGAATTCCATTGACTCCACTTCATCCATCGGATGTAGGAATTTACGCAGCACCCAGAGCGCTTGCAGTTCTTCATCATCCACTAACAAGTCTTCACGACGCGTACCTGAGCGATTAATATTGATTGCAGGATAAACACGTTTTTCAGCAATACGTCGATCTAGGTGAACTTCTGAATTACCTGTTCCCTTAAACTCTTCATAGATAACTTCATCCATTTTAGAGCCTGTATCGATCAATGCTGTTGCCAGAATGGTTAAACTTCCACCTTCTTCAATATTACGTGCCGCACCAAAGAAGCGTTTCGGACGATGTAATGCGTTAGCATCAACACCACCTGTTAGCACCTTACCTGAAGAAGGTACAACCATATTGTAGGCACGTGCTAAACGGGTAATAGAATCAAGTAGAATAATAACGTCTTGTTTGTGCTCAACTAAGCGCTTGGCTTTTTCAATTACCATTTCTGCCACTTGTACATGGCGGGTTGCGGGCTCATCAAACGTTGATGAAACCACTTCGCCTTGTACCATCCGCGACATTTCTGTAACTTCTTCTGGACGCTCATCAATGAGCAAAACGATCAAATAAGAGTCAGGATGATTAGTTGCGATGCTTTGCGCAATATTTTGCAGCATCATCGTTTTACCCGCCTTGGGAGGGGCGATAATCAAACCACGCTGTCCTTTACCTATTGGCGCAACAATATCAATAATGCGTGCCGTAATATCTTCGGTACTGCCATTCCCGCGCTCTAGACGCATACGCTCATCAGGATGTAACGGCGTCAGATTTTCAAATAGGATTTTATTACGCGAACTGTCTGGCGCTTCCATATTGATTAAATCTACTTTCAATAAAGCAAAGTAGCGTTCGTTGTCACGGGGGGTACGTATTTTTCCTGCGATGGTATCGCCTGTGCGTAAGCCAAAGCGACGTATTTGACTGGGAGAGACGTAAATATCATCCGCTCCTGCAACGTAATTGCTATCATAAGAGCGTAAAAATCCAAAGCCATCTTGAAGAATTTCTAATGTGCCATCGCCGTATATGTCCTCCCCTTTCTTTGCGAGTACTTTGAGGATAGCAAAGATGACATCCTGTTTGCGCGCGCGGGACATTCCTTTTACGCCAGAGGTTTTAGCAATTTCTAATATTTCAGAGGGGCTTTTATTCTTTAATTCGGTAAGATTCATTGAGTAGGGTGCTGCATTTTTTATATAATAGACATTATCCAAGGAGAGGATTTTTATACTATGGTGTATTTAGAGAATTCATCGCCAGAAATGACGAATTGAATGCGTTCACTTTGAACGTTTAGGTCTGTGATTTAGAGCAACGATAGCATGGGGTTTTGTATTAGTCCAGTAGATGAAGACGCCAGACTGTAGTATTTTTATAGGTAGTTAACAGGCAAATGATATTGCCTGTTAGGGGTATACTCGCTATTAAATATTTTGATCAATAAAAGCCATCAGTTGTGTCTTATTCAACATCCCTACTTTAGTTGCTTCCACTTCGCCCTCTTTAAAAAGCATGAGTGTTGGAATACCACGAATGCCATATTTAGCAGGTATATCTTTATTATCATCAATATTAAGCTTGGCAATAACAACTTTATCACCGTATTCGTTAGAAATTTCTTCTAAAAGAGGACCTATTGCTTTGCAAGGACCGCACCACTCTGCCCAATAATCGACTAAAACGGGTAGACTACTATTAATAACATCTTCTTCAAAAGAACTATCACTTAAATGAACTATACTCACTGTTGTTTCTCCTTATTTGTTTCGTAAATAAACCAGTATTAACTTACTTCAATTATTACGGTTGAAATGCATAATTCAAGCATTATTTAGTAATTTATTCACAATGATCACAAAGCTAGCTTACTGCCTTCAATCTCTTAATAGTGAACTTCCTAACAGATTTTTAGGTCACTAGTACATCCATATGGCAATATTAGTTATCTTGAGTTTAAGAGGTTAATGCCAACAAAAAAGCTTCAAACAAAAGAGTACCAAAATGGATAAGCTTATTACTTGAAACTTTTTGAACATCTCTAGGGAGAATTAAAAAATGAACATATTTAAAAAAATTACCTTTAGCTTTGGAGCCGCAGTACTGCTTTTAGGACAGTCAGTTTATGCAATGCCTAATGCATTAAATGCAAATTATAGCGTCTATAAAGGCTCTATGAATCTAGGTGATATGAATTTATCCTTGCAGTATTCAGGCAACCAGTTTCATTATTACAAAAACACAAAAGCAAAAGGTCTTGCTGCACTTATTAGCAACGCTAAAATTATAGAAAAGGTTGACGGCTCCTTTAGTGGTAATAATATAAAGCCACTAACCTACTATTTTTTACAATCCACACGAAAAAACTCACGAGTGGAGAATACGCGCTTTTCTGGAAATATAGCACAAGGCACTTATAAGGATAAAAAATTCAATTTAAAACTCCCCGCAGGAACAGTGGATAGAGCCTCGCTTGAGTTGGTATTGGCAAATGATATGATGAGTAACAAGCCAAGATTAACGTATAATGTCATGGAGCGCGGCAAGCTTAAGAAGTATATCTTTGCACGTCAGGGACAGGAGAAACTAACAACGCCAAATGGTGTTTACATGACAACAAAAGTAAAAGTAGTCCGCACAGGAAACAAGCGTTCAACAATGTTTTGGCTGGCTAAAAAATTGGACTATATGCCCGTAAAGATTGTTCATCGAGAGAAGAATGATGTAATAACAACTGTCATTAAAAATTATCGTTAAAAAGAGTTTTTTGCATAAAAAAAGGTCGCTCATTGGGCGACCTTTTTATTTTCTATGTCATGAAATTACTTAATAAACAGCATTTCCTGATACTTAGGCAGTGGCCACATATCATCAGCTACTTCAAGTTCAAGCGCATCTGCGGCGGCACGTACATCATCCATCAAGCCACATATTGCTCCTGCACAATGCTGCATATGCGCATCTGTAGAATCAAAATCATGCTGAGCCAATGCATCGCCCAGACCATCAACAGATTCCATCATCGCAGAGATTAATTCACCTACTTTCTCTACGGTAGCAGTGCTTAAATCAACACCTGTATCTTTAGCAACCATAATGGCAGATGATAAGTCTCCAAGGTAGCGAGTTGCAGCAGGATAGATAGAGGTCTTCGCCATATCTATCATGAGTTTTGCTTCCAACTCAATGGATAGAATATATTGCTCAGAATACACTTCATAACGACTCGCAAGCTCTACCTCACTTAAAACACCCGTGCTTGTGAATAAATCTTTAATATAGTCTTCATTAAGGACAGGTAGCGCATCCGCAGTGGTTGGGATATTTTTTAAGCCACGCTCTTCAACGGCTTCTTTATGCCAGTCAGATGAGTAACCATCGCCACCAAAGACCGCATTACCGTGCTCTTGCATTAATTTCTGCAATACAACAACAACTGCTTTCTCCTGAGAGCCATTACTTAACGCTTCTTCAAGCTCAGTTGCAATCCACTCCAGTGAATCAGCCAGCATAGTATTCATTGCAATCAAAGGACCTGCAACTGACTG
>JAGLBQ010000028.1 GCA_023146675.1 Cocleimonas sp.
TATCGGTATCAAGTGGCACTCCCGTGTTATCACCAACCTCAGTGGCATCATCAAGACCATCACCATCGGTATCCTTTTCTAGTGGATTGGTATTAATAGCGCCTTCAAGTAGAGTGGGGAGGTTATCGTTATCATCATCATCATCAAGTGCATTGATTTTACCATCACCATCTGTATCCGTTGCTGCACTTGGTTCCTCACCCACTTCTTCATTGTCAGGGATACCATCGCCATCGCTATCGGTTTTGTTTGGATTTGTTTTTAATGTGGCTTCTTCATCATCAGTTAGCCCATCACCATCACTATCAACCGCCTCTTTAGGCTCTGTTGAATCTGTGCTATTTACTTGTTGTGCGTCTTCTTTTTCTGCACTCTTGGTTTTACTTTCATCCTTTGTTTCTACTTCTACTTCTACTTCTTTTTCATCTTCTTTTTTCTCCCCTTCTGGAATGCTAGGAGTAGCTGTTGAAGCTGGGTGCATTGTGCTGGTAGTACTTAGTATTTTATTTGAATCACAGAAGCCTTTTATTTTGCAGGTATAATACCACCAGCTACCAAGCGCCCATATGGCGGCTAGAATAAGTAGAATAAGTACACGTTTGTTCATGAGCATTGGCTCCTTTGAGGATGACACGATTTTGATAATTGTTGTGTTAAGTAGGGGGATTTAAACAGGCTGTAGTTATAGCATGTTTTTAATAAATTATGCCAACTATATGAATAATTAGCTATTTTGTATATTTTATTGGCTATTAGCTGAGTTTATTTTCTTATATTCTGAGTCTTCAAATGTTATGCGTTGAATAGAAAGATGATGAATCCAATAACTAAGCCCCATCGTTAGTAGTACCGCTGTTGCAAAGGCATACAAGCCATAATGAATTTCAATTTTTGCCAGCGCCCCCAGTTTTACTGAAACAAGTAATAGCGCAACGACGAAAACATCAAGCATTGACCATTTGCCTATTATTTCTATCACATGCAAAGACTTGTCAAGTAGAGAGCCACGAGAATAGTCAACATTTAAGATAAGCAGTAGGTTGGCTATTTTAATAACAGGGACGCAGAGGCTAAACAAGGTAATGATAATAAATAAAAACCATTCTTGATCTGCATAAAACTGTTTCACGGTTGATAGTAGTGACACTGTATTTTCAAGAAAACTAAATTTAATCAATGTCAGTAAGGGGGCAGTTATAGCAATAACCAGTATCCCTAGTGCCGCCAACAATAATAAATTGATGATAATTGCTTGTTTTGGAAAATGACGTATCAGTGATTTCATTGTTATCCTTATTGTTTTTTTCTAAATTGTCCAGGCGCCAGTCCTGTGATTTCTTTAAAAGCATTATAAAAATTTGACTGCGAGATAAATCCTACCGATAAACCGATAGAAAAAACGGATGCAGTTGGCTTATTGATTAATTGTTGCTTTGCTTCTGTAATGCGATATTCGCGTATAAAGCGTGAAAAGCCTTTTATTTAATTTGCTATTGATTAACTCAGATAGTTGGTGCGATGTTAGCTTTAGCAATGTTGCAATTTCTGCAAGATTAATATTTTCATTAATATACAATTTTTCTTGCTCCATTAGTTGCTTTAAATCCGCTAATGTCTTATCACAATCTATATGCTTTAATGTAGAAGTAGCATAAGTCACCTGCGCCGCTTCTTCTACTTCTATGGTGATATTTGGGGAGCGTATCAAGGTTAAATCGGCAATAAAAAAACAAACAACATAAGCACTCCCCATTAAAAATGCCAAAGGTTGGGCACTATGCGCAATCGCAAGCAATAAGGCGCTGAAAATTGAGAATATGATAGTGAAGATGGCAAGTGTTTGCATTTTAATGAGTCTAACCATGAAACAGATAAAATACACGAAAAAATATGCAAGAAATAATTAATCAATTCAGCACACTGCAACTTATATCTATTGTTCTGATTTTTATTTGGACAGGTTTTGTGCGCACAGGAATAGGTTTTGGTGGTGCTGCTTTGGGTTTGCCATTACTACTATTAGTTGATGGAAATCCCCTTTTCTTTTTGCCGATTATAGGCGCGCATCTGTTATTTTTCACCTCTTTAACACTGAGCAGTCGTATTCACAATGTTAATTGGTCCGTTGTTGGTAGCGTGATGGCGGTAATTATTATTCCCAAGTTCATCGGTATTCTTGGATTATTTAGTTTGCCAACACATATTTTGACCATTATGGTGTTTTTAATCACCTTATTTTACGGGTTGACATGGTTATTTAATTACACCATTAGCAGTCAGTCCAAATGGGTTGATGGGTTTTTATTGGTATTAGGTGGCTATGTAAGTGGCACATCATTAGTGGGAGCACCCTTGATAGCGGCTGTTGTGATGCGCTATGTCAAGAAGACAGAGCTTAGAGAGACGCTGTTTATCTTATGGTTTATTTTAGTGTTCTTTAAAATGGGTACCTTCGTTGCCTATGATGTACCTTTAAACTGGCAAGCAGCGTTATGGCTCTTACCATTTGCTGCGATTGGGCATTTTGCAGGTTTAAAAGCGCATGAGTACTTAGTACACTCTGATTCAACTGTTTTTCACCGTGTTTTAGGTTTGGGTTTGATTGTTGTATCAAGCATTGGTTTGGTAAAGATTATAGGGTCATAAATTATGAGTTTTTTAGGATTTCATCATGCCAGTATGATAGTTGCTGATACAGAGCGCGCATTGGTATTTTATCATAAAATATTGGGGTTGCAGATTGCTTCTGACCGACCTGACCTTGCCTTTTCTGGCGCATGGTTGACCATTACGGAGCAACAACAGATCCATTTGTTGGAAGTACCTAATCCAGATCCATTAAAAAGACCAAAGCATGGTGGGCGTGATCGGCATGTAGCATTACGGGTGAGTGATGTAGAAAGTTTACGTTTGCGTCTAGAAGCAAATGAAATAGCCTATACGGTGAGTAAGTCAGGCAGAAAAGCGCTTTTTTGTCGAGACTTTGATGGCAACACACTAGAATTTATCGAATCTATTTAATTGGGCTTTAAGCAAATGAAACCAACGGAAATAAAACTAACTAAACCACAGATAGAAACGTTGCAGAATGATCCTTTTTATAAGGCCTATAAAGGAAAATTTTCAGGGATCTTACGTTGGCATCAGCTTGATGAGTTATGGACGGAATTAACCAATAAAAAGCAAGATGATTGGTATGTATATGCGGTTGGAGAGCAGCCTCCACAGAAGACTGTTAGTGCTGAAAAGCTAGTGACTTTCATTCAGGAGCTAGATCAGCTACTTCGTCGGGAACATGACGAGGATTACTGTGGCATTGTCTATGCTGACAGCCATAAGGAGCCTGCATTTATAAAGGTATTTGATCCTAACAATCTTGGGACAGCTTGTGGATCAAGTGGCATACCTCCTTTACCAGGCTGGATTTTATCAAAAATAAAACCAGTCAATTTACCCTCTGCTTTTCCGCAACCAAGGAATAGAAAGAGATGGTGGAAATATTTATTTGGATAAGTTAGCTAGAATGCTATCACTGGGTTCATTATCCAAATAAGACAATCAAAGGATGAATGGACTGATGTTACAAAGGGAAATGGATAGTACGGTTGATTATGGAATACCACTGATTGAACCAAAAAAAGGATTTTTAGAGAAGCTTTTTAAAACAGATTCAAAATCTAAGCTGAAGGATAAAATCCCCACTATTACCCGAAAAGCAAACCATAGCGTCAGTGATAGGGTTTTAAATACCGTATCAAAAAAAGCTTTAACATGGGGTTGGTTGAAATATCTAGGTCGATTAGGCGTACCCGCCCAAGTTCTTAGTATCGTTGCATTTGGAACCTTATTAGGTGCTGCCTATGCAGTCACTATGCAAACAGGAAATAGACAATTAGTAGAAGGTGATCTTTCCGTAGGTAGCACGTCCGCGCCTCAGGAAAATATTGCGCTGCTAGAACAGACTCCAGCACCCGTCGTAATGCAAGTAGAGCCTGAGCTTCAGTCGCAGAAAATAGAGCGGGAAGCTATCTTTCAACAGATTTTGCCTGTAGCTTCATTAGAGCAAGATGTAGAGTCTATTATAGAATCAGAGGAGATAGGGCTGAAAGAAAAGGATGTAACTGATCCAAGCCATGAGATTACTACGCAAACAAGAGAGGGGCAATTCACAGAAGGAGAGTTGTCAGTAGCGGATACGGATAGCATACCTGATCTTCAGGAAGATGCTTTGTTGTTAGAGCAGAAAATACAGAAGAAGGAAGCTATTTCACAACAGACTTCCTCTATCGCTTTATTGGAACAAGATCTGGGATCTATTATAGAATCAGAAGCGACAGAATTTAACGTAATAGATGTGACTGAATCAAACTTAATGCTTTCTCTCAATAGTTCTATTGATGAACTTCAAAAAACAGTTAACTCTCCAAAAAGTCTTAGCCCAGAAGAGTCAGACTCAAGAGAAAGCGCACCAACAGAAGTGATAACTTCAGAGCTAAATAAATATGATCAAAAAAGAATCAAAGAATTACAGCAACAAATACTGTCAGTGAAACAAAAAACAGCAAAATACGACCAGAGTAATCTGCGCTTAGAAGGAAAGTTAGAGCTGTTGACTGTTAAAAATAGGGCGCTGTCAAATCAGTTACGTCAACTTGATGATTTGTTTGATTCATTAAAATAGCATTATCAATTAGAAAACTACAGACGGCTAGAGCCGTTACAGAATCTACGTTATAGTCACTCCTTTATTTTTAGCAACACTTTTAGGAGAAAAAACTATGCATGCACTATTATCTGTACTATCTATCGTTATGATTACTTTGCTAATGATCTCTCCCTTAGAGTCTAAAGAAAACAAGGGGGAGCCTATAGGAAAATATACGGGTGCTAAAACAGCAACTCATCCTAGTTGGTTTAAAGAAAGTTTTCTAGATCTGGAAGAAGATATTGCGGATTCAGCAGAGCAGGGCAAACGCTTGGTGGTTTATTTTTGGCAACCAGGTTGTCCTTATTGCGCTCAGCTTTGGGATGATAATTTTGCGCAGCAGGATATAGTAGATACTTTCCGTAAAAATTTTGAAATTATTGCGATTAATATGTGGGGTAATCGTGAGGTAGTGAGTGTGGGGGGTAATGACTATACAGAAAAATCATTTGCTGAAGCCTTATCAGTCGCTTATACGCCGACGCTATTTTTCTTTGATGAAAATAAAAAAGTGGCGTTAAAGCTAGAAGGTTATGTACCACCCGAAAATTTTCGTTTGGCATTACAGTATGTCTCGCAGCATAAAGAAAAAGAGGGTAATTATGCTAATTTTGTTGCTACAAACAAGGGTAATGATAAAAATAACGAGGGTAAATTACAGTCTGAATCCTATTTTTCTAAGCCCGCGTATCAACTGCATATTAGTCATCTAAGTGAGGAGGATAAAGGTAAATATCAGGTGGTCTTTTTTGAAAAGCCTGACTGTAAAAATTGCGATCTATTGCATCAAAAAACATTGCAAGATAAAGAAACCATTACGTTAGTTAAGCAATTTAAATCAATCCAATTAAATCGTTTTGCAGATACTAAGGTGATTACGCCTGCAGGAAAGCATACAACCGCGAAAGAATGGGCAACGCAGTTAAATATTACTTATTTACCTGCAATGGTGTTTTTTGATCCCGAAGGAAAAGAAGTAATGCGGATTGATGCACAAATGCGTAGTTTTCATGTCCAATCTGTTTTTGATTATGTGTTGAGCGAAGCTTATAAAACAGAGTTGAATTTTCAGCGCTATATTTCTGAGCGTGCTGATAAGATTCGAGAAAAGGGGAAAGATGTTAATATTTGGCAGTATTAATTTTTTGAATAAAGTAGAATGCAGCATAAGTGGTTATTAAACTTATTAATATATTTTAATATTATAAATTACCACCTCCTTTTAGTTTTTGGTTACACTTATTCGATGAAGTTAATACATACAATTATTGCGTTTATATTCACCTCTTTACTGGCTAATACTGCTATTGCTGTGCCGCATCAAAAGCAGGTCATGTTGTCAGCAATGAGTCCATCCGCTTTGCCTGAAAAGAAAAAGAAAGCGAAAAAAAGATACAGAGGTAGTTCTTGTTTAAGAAGTGTTGATACCGTTAGGCGTAAAGCGCGCGAGATAGATTTTATTATCAATAAAAGTGCACAGCGATACTCTGTTGATGCTAATTTGATTAGAGCAGTGATTGCAGTTGAATCTTGTTATAACGCTCGTGCTGTTTCTCCAGCAGGAGCGCAAGGATTGATGCAGTTAATTCCTGCTACGGCAGATCGTTTTGGTGTTACCAATAGTTTTGATGTAAAACAAAATATTAATGCAGGGACAAAATATTTACGTTTTTTATCTAAGCGTTTTAACGGTGATTTGCGTAAAGTCACTGCGGGATATAATGCAGGAGAAGGAAGGGTTGATCAGTATAGTAGAGCGCCCTACAATGGTGTTCCACCGTATAAAGAAACACGTAATTATGTGAAAAATGTATTACGCATATACGGCGAATTATCGGGTAATTATGATCAAGCATCGCTCAATGTGGATGATGGCTTGGTGAATAGACATCCCGCTAGTTATAAAGGTATGTCTGCTGAAAAAAGAGCTATTTTAAGTAGAATACGTTCATTGGGCGTGAAATCTGCCTATCAGTCTCGGAAGAAATCGACCTATCAATCTCGAAAGAGAGTAGCACCAAAAAGAAAGCTTCCTCCTCGGGCTATTAAAGCACAAGTAATACACAAGCCAGTTTATAAAAATGGACTAAGACTTGGCGGATATAGAAAGCCAGTATCAAGCATAAGCGAGCTTTCCCCCAGAAGACAACGCGCTATCACGAGATTAAAAGCATTGCAGAAAAAATTACACGTAATAAATGCTAGATCTAACAAAACATACGCAACATTAGGAAAACCTGGAAGGAAAGGGTGGAAGACTAATCGTCAGAATGCACCGCAATTGTATAAAAGACGATAATTAGAGTATTTAGTTATCCTTACACTTTTCTCGCATTAGGGCAATATAGTCATCCAGACTTTGCCCTGATTGCTCACTGAACGTTTGCTCTAGTATTTGTAATTTTTGGATTCTATCTAAACGAAAATTACGAAAACTATCACGCAATTCACACCATGCGGTAAGCGTCCAAACATTACCCCAAAAAAATAAACCCAGTGGCTTTAGTTTCCGTTGACTGGGTGTATCGTCTGCTTTGTTATAATCTATTTGTAGATAATTAAAGGTTGCAATTGCATTGCGGCAGTGATCAAGCGTTGTTTTCAGGTCTTTACGATCACCAAAACTAAGCGCAAATAGTTTGCTATCATCAATATGTGCGTGTAACTCGTCAGGGATAACAGCCTGAATTTTATCAAGAACAGACTGAGCGCTACTGCCTAACTCTGAACCACCCCAAACTTTAAGAATACGCACTCCAAGAACTAATGCCTCAAGCTCATTGGCATTAAACATTAAAGGAGGGACATCTAAAGAATAGCGTAAGTGATAGCCAACACCTGCTTCGCCTTCAATGGGAACACCTGAAAGACTGAGGTCTTGAATATCACGATAGATAGTGCGCTGGGAAACCTCCAGTCTTTCGGCAAGGTCTCGTGCCGTGATTAACCGTTTATTACGCAAAATTTGCACTAATTGAAACAGGCGGTCAGCACGACGCATTAAGTTCTCCCTAGCCTACTGAATAAAGTCCAACGCGATTGCCTTCGCTATCTGAAAACTGGGCAAAGTGACCGCATTCGCCATCATTTATCGCTGTTTTTGGTACAAGAATTTCCGCACCATTTTCTACAGCACGATTTAATGGGATACTTAAATCATCACCACCATTGAGATAGATAACAGCACCTGTTTTACTTGGCTCATAACCTTCTGCCTGTACCAACATGCCGCTAACGGCAGGGTCTTCGTGATCAAAAATTGCCATTTTAAAGCCATCCATATTATCGTCTTTAAAGCCTGTTTTCAGAACCGCACTATAAAACTCTTTAGCACGTTGCATATCGGTAACGGGAATCTCAAACCATGTGACAATATTTTTCATAAATTACTCCTTTGAGTGTATTTGGAACGTTCTGGAAATGAAAATTAAGTTCTCATTTCTTAATAAGTAGTTTAGTTGATACCTACTGACAGCATCCTGTCAGTAGGTTAAAATTTAATCAAGATTAATATTAACTGATCAATGTTCCCACGCCAGTATCGGTCAATAACTCAAGTAAAACAGCATGCTCCACACGTCCATCAATAATACAGGAAGACTGACTTCCTGCTTCAACTGCTTCCAGCGCACACTCTATTTTAGGAATCATCCCCCCCTGAATAGTGCCATCTCGTTTTAACGCTTCGATACGCTGTTTATTTAATCCTGTCAGTAAATTACCTTCTTTATCTAACACACCAGGGGTATTGGTCAGCAATAATAATTTATCGGCTTTAAGAATGGCCGCCATTTTTCCTGCAACTGTATCGGCATTGATATTATAGGATGTACCCCGCTCCCCTGCACCCACAGGAGCAATAATAGGAATGAAATCTTCTTTAACTAACATTTCAAGAATCGAAGGATCAATGCTTTTAATTTTTCCAACATGCCCTAGGTCAATAATTTCAGAAGGTTGATTGTCTTTGTTTTTTTTTGTCAAAATTAGTTTTTCAGCACGAATTAGATCACCATCCTTACCTGTTAATCCAATCGCACGTCCACCCGCGTGGTTAATCATACTGACAATATCTTTATTAACTAGCCCGCCTAATACCATTTGTACCACATCCATTGTTTCGGTATCTGTTACGCGCATACCGTCTATAAAATGGCTTTCTTTGCCTATTTGTTTGAGTACATTACCAATTTGTGGACCACCCCCATGCACAATAATGGGGTTAATGCCCACTTGTTTAAGTAATACAATATCGCGTGCAAAGCCTTCTTTTAATTTATCATCGGTCATGGCATTGCCACCGTATTTAATGACGATGGTTTTACCTGCATAGCGCTGGATATAAGGAAGGGCTTCGGTAAGGATATGGGCAGTGTTGATTGCGGCGGAATTCTTCATTGGGCAAGTAATCTCATCAAGTTTTGGATTGGGGGTTAAAAGCTGGATTATAGCAAATGAGATAACGGTTAATAACTGTCTATATTGAGTATTAAATTGCAACTTCTACATGGATTTTTTCTAAGCTTTTTAATATAGTAGGAGCGTTTATTTTTTACATTCGCTATAGATACTCATTTTATAAATTTATAACAAAACTACTTTTTAAGGGTCTTTTTTCTTATGGCAATCCAGCTTTCTGATCGCGTACAGCGTGTTAAACCATCTCCAACACTAGAAATCAGTGCATTAGCATTGAAATTAAAAGCACAAGGGCGGGATATTATCTCGTTGGGGGTGGGTGAGCCTGATTTTCACACAGCACCTCATATCAAAGAATCAGGTATCGCGGCAATTGCAGAAAATAATACAAAATATACCGCAGTGGATGGTATTCCTGAGTTAAAAGCAGCCATTATCAATAAATTTAAAAAGCAGAACGATTTAAGCTACGAGTCCGATCAAATTCTGGTTTCCTGCGGCGGTAAGCAGAGTTTCTCAAACCTTTGCCAAGCCTACTTAAATGATGGTGATGAAGTTATTATTCCTGCACCTTATTGGGTGTCTTATCCTGATATGGTCATGCTAGCAGGAGGTGTGCCTGTCATAGCCAGAGCAGGGCAAGAGACGGGTTTTAAACTGACCGCTGAAACACTAGAAGCTTCCATTACGGATAAAACGCGCCTCTTTGTCATCAATAGCCCATCTAATCCAACGGGTGTTATGTACAGTAAAGATGAGTTAGCAGCATTGGGCGAGGTGTTATTGAAGTATCCTAATATTGTTATTGCCACTGATGATATGTATGAATTAACCCTCTTTGGTGTTAATGAATTTTGCAATATTGTCAATGCAACCCCAGCACTTTATGATCGTACCGTGGTCATGAATGGGGTATCAAAAGCCTATGCTATGACAGGTTGGCGTATTGGTTATGCAGGTGGACCACTAACATTGATTAAAGCAATGAAAAAAATCCAGTCACAAAGTACCTCAAATCCTACTTCAATTTCACAAGTTGCAGCCGTTGAAGCGCTAACTGGGGATCAAAGTAGTATTGATACCATGATGGAAGCCTTTGAAGAAAGGCATAATTTTGTCGTAGCAGAATGCAATAAAATGGATGGGGTGGAATGTCTGCCTTCTGATGGTACATTTTACAGCTTTCCCAATGTTGAAGGCATGATTAAGCGTCTTGACGGGGTGAACAATGATGCAGAGTTGGCAACTTATTTATTAGATAAAGGTGTGTCACTGGTGCCAGGTAGTGCGTTTGGATTAGAGGGGCATATTCGTATTTCTTATGCGACTAGTATGGAAAACTTAAAGAAAGCGATTGAACGGATTGCTTCACTTTAGCAAAGTGTACGCATTACGTGGCTCTAGCGACATAACCTCTCACTGACAGCTAGAGCCTCGTAACCAGAGAAATTATTCCACATGATGATAACGAACCCTCTTACTAAAGTAGCATTGACTCTCATTCTATTAGGCTTATCAGCCTGTTCTAATCTTCCTAAAAAACCAGCGCCACCAGCAAACCAAAAAGCAGGTGATTACAGCTACTTAAAAAAACATATGAGCTGGTTTATCAATAAAGAAATGCGTAAAGCCAATACTGTGGGCTTAAGCATTGCGCTAATTGATGATCAAAAAATTGTTTGGCAACAGGGTTTTGGTTTTGCAGATAGGGAAAGGCAGATTAAAGCGGATACACAAACCCGTTACCGTGCAGGCTCAATCTCCAAAGTTTTCACCTCAATGGCGGTGATGCAACTGGTTGAAGCGGGGAAAATGAATCTTGATCAGCCGCTGGTTCGTTACTTACCTGAGTTTAAAATCAATAGCCGTTTTGGCTCTACCGATAACATTACTCCAAGAACAATTTTAACCCACCATTCAGGGCTTCCCAGCGATTGGTCGGATCGCATGTGGGCTAAAAAACCGCTCCATTTTACTAAGCTAGTTGGAGCAATTAAAGAGGACTACACAGGTTATCCTGTTAATAAAGCGCTGAGTTATTCCAACTTAGCGATCAGTCTATTAGGTCATGCGATACAGAAGATAAGTGGGCAGAACTATAGTGATCATATGCAGCAAACTCTACTTGCGCCAATGAACATGCATCATTCAGAATTTGCATTGGGTTTAAGAGGTGAAAATGCAGCTAAAAGTTATATTGATGGCAAAGCTGTCGCTGAACTGCCATTGGGGAAAATCCCAGCAGGTGGTTTAAATACTACCGTTACTGATCTTTCTCAGCTTGCAATCATGCTGAATAAACAGGGGAAAATAGAAAGTCAGCAGGTGTTATCAGCAAGGTCATTAAAAACTATGTTTACTGTGCAAAATAAAAATATTCCACTGGATTTAGGTAATAAAATCGGGTTGGCATGGTTTATAGATGATCAAACACTGGCAGGTAAAGAGCGTGTTTATGGGCATAATGGCGTGACGATTGCGCATCGTGCTGTATTTGCGGTATCAGAGAAATCAAAACTAGGGGTTGTTATTCTGTCAAACTCGGGTGGTACGCCGATTTTAAAGATTGCCAAAGAGTTTTTACAATCGGCATGGCAGGCTAAATATGCTAAAAAATTACTAACTCTGGATGCAAAACCATTGGCATCTCCCCTCAAAAATTCTGCAATTGTGGGGTCTTACACTACTATGTTAGGGGTTATAAAAATTATAGAGAAATCACCAAATTATTATCAAATAAAATCTAAACGCGGTACTTTTGATTTATTGCCTGCTAAAAATGACACGCTGTATTTAAAATATCGACTGCTTGGATTGTTTCCAATGGATGTTGGTAAGCTTAAAGATGTCCGTCTATCTATACACAAAATTGATGGCTATCAGGTGATTGTTGCAGAGCGAAACCAATATCGACGTATTATGGGGGTAAAAATTGAGCGTAAAGAAATCCATAGTGCATGGAAAAACCGTCTTGGTCGCTATAAAATAGTAAATTCCCAAGAGAGTGATTTAACATATGTTGACTCCTTTTTGCTTAAAGTTGAGAATGGTTTTTTAATCGCACAATTAAACTATCCTAAGGGGAGTGATGATATGGTACTGACAACGATAAATGATAAAGAAGCTATTATAGAAGGATTAGGCAGAGGAAAGCGTGAGACGATACGGATGACCGTTGATAAAACGGGGGCAGAAGTAGTTATGTACAGTGGGCTACGGTTTAAGCGCTAGCACAATATGATAACCTATACTTTGCTCCCTCAGCTAAATTGATAGCGCCCAAATAAGAATTTGGGTGCTATCAATTGGTGACTTTGCCAAGAACCGAATTAAATAAGTTAGTTGTTCAAGTCAAAGCTTTCGCGCCATCAATAAACCCCTGAATCTCATCAATACTAGGTAGTGTGCTGCGCTTGGTTATATATTCATGGACGGTAGAAATTTCTTGTAATACATTATCAGCATTTGAGGCGGCAAGTTTGGTCGTTGTGTTAAAGCCTGCAAGTTCGAGCAATTCTGCCAAAATACCATCTACTCCTTTAATGCGAATTAGATCAGCATTATTTACCCAGCCATGAACAACCCACTTCTCTTTACCTAAGCTTTTGGATAATAAATTAATGCCTGTATCGGTTGATGTTTTTGTGAGTAAGTCTTGGGTGGTTTTAATACCCATGATGTAAAGTCGTCTATCATCTTCGTTTGATATGGATTGAATAGCATCAATGGGAAAGTTTGATTCTTCTGCATCAGGGTAATGCGTTAAACTTTCTTTCGCCTGACTTAAACCATCTTTAGCTTTCTCAATTCCTGACATTGCCAGCTCTGCAATTCCTGCTGAAGCGAACATGCCTTTAATGCCATTGCTAGAGTTTTCATTGCTATCTTGATTATGATTGTAAGATTTTATGGAATCCTTTGCATCAGATGCTTTGTGAACAATTTCTTCTTTAGCACTATGGATTCCTTCTTTTGCCTTGTCAAAACTAGACTTTAATTTGTCAGAAACACCAGAGGATTCAAACTTTTCTTTTATATCTGAAAAGACATTTTTTTCTTCTGGTATGGCATTTTTTTGCACAACATGATCAACAGGTGCTGTTGTTATAGCGTCTTTTGTGTCTGATATTTTTTGTGATAGTTCATTGGGCGTTATTTTTTTCTTTACTTTATTTTGTTCTGCTGTTACTGGAGTAGACCGTATTTTTTCCTTCTTCGGTGTATTTGGTGCATAGTCCAGCGGTGCTTTGATGCTTTCTACCGCACTATCTTTTACAGTTGAAACTTTGTCGAGTAGGTCTTTTTTACCTGCTTTTGCTTTATCAAAAGCAGATGTTAACTTGTCAGAAACAGCAGAGGATTCAAATTTTTCTTCTGGGTTGGTATTTTTTTGATCAATAGGTGCTGTTGTTATAGCGTCTTTTGTGTCTGATATTTTTTGTGATAGTTCATTGGGCGTTATTTTTTTCTTTACTTTATTTTGTTCTGTTGTTGCTGGAGTAGGCTGTGTTTTTTCCTTCTTCGGTGTATTTGGTGCATAGTCCAGCGGTGCTTTGATGCTCTCTACCGCACTATCTTTTACTGTTGAAGCATTGTCGAGCAGGTCTTCTTTACTTGC
The DNA here is from genome assembly GCA_023146675.1 of Cocleimonas sp. GTDB lineage: Bacteria > Pseudomonadota > Gammaproteobacteria > Thiotrichales > Thiotrichaceae > JAGLBW01. Next base: position 13,743 of record JAGLBQ010000028.1, read on the forward strand.
TTTTTCTTTATCAAAGCCAGATATTGATTTATCTGAAAGGATACTTTTTTCTTCTGGTTTGGCATTTTTCTGATCAATAGCTGTTGTTACAGCGTCTTTTGTATCTGACGTTTTCTGTGATAGCTCATCGGGTGTTATTTTTTGCTTTACTTTATTCTGCTTTGCTGGAGTAGGCTTAATTTCTTCCTTTTTAGATATATTTTTTGCATAGTCCAGCGGGGCTTTGATTGTTTCTAAGGCACTATCTTTTACCGTTGAAACTTTGTCGAGTAGGCTTTTTTTACTTGATTCTTCTGACGGTGCAGTAATGTTATCGCTATTAACAGGTTTAGCCTGATTCAAATCAGGTTCTGCTTTATTTTCTGTTTCTGCATGTGAAAGGAGATCACTGTCTTTAGCTAATTGTTTTTTTAGCTTGTCTTCTTTAGTTGCAAGATCTTTTTTTAGTGTTTTCTGAAGAGTGTTTGCCTGTTGTAAACGGGTCTCAGCTTTTTCTTTTTCGACTAATGCATTGGATATTTGTTCTTCTTTTTCTTCCAGTTGTTCGGTTAGTTTTTTCTCTTTTATCGCAAAGCCTTTGGTTAAATTATCAACCTGTAACTCTCCTTTTCCCAAGTCTTTCTCGATATCAACGAGCTTATTAGTCGCATGATCAAGATCAGTTTTGGTTGATTTTAATTTTGTCTCTAAGGTTGTATTTTTTTGTTGATATTCTTTTAGTCTGTTTTGTGTGTCTTTTTCTAGTAGAGACAATTGTGAAGAAGAGTGTTCCAGTTTCTTCTCTAGATCAATACTGGAGCTTTGTTGATCATCTTCATACTCCGATATTTTGCTATCAAACTGCGCCATGCTCATGGCGAGTTCTTCATCTTTTTGTGCGAGTAATGACTGCTGCTTATGTGTTTCCTCATCCGCAGTAGCCAGTTTTATCGTTAAACGCTCAAGCTTTTGGTTGTAGGTATGCTTTTGAGTTTCTATTTTACTTTCAAGTCTTTCTTTTTCATGGGTTACACCAGAAAGCTTATTTATTTTGCTGGCATAGCTATTGCGCTCTTGACTGAGCGCATCGTATTTATCTTGCCACTTTTCATTAAGCGTATTCAGTTTCTTTTTACCACCTCCACGCAGTAACCACCCCAGTAAACCCGCAACCAAAGCAGTGATTAGAAGGCATAACCAAATTTGTGATAGTAAGTAAGCCATTATTGCTTGTCCTCAATTGTAATTTCAATACGACGATTTCTAGCTCGACCAACATTTGTTTTATTGCTGGCTACAGGTTCGCTAGATCCATGTCCTTGTGCCGTTAAACGTTTAGAGTCAATACGCTGATCGATAAGATACTTCATCACAGCCTTGGCACGCCCATGACTCAATTTTTTATTAAGTGATGCTTTTCCTGTAGAGTCTGAATGCCCATGAATGACTAGGTTGAAGCTACCGCATTCCTTAGCTGCTAAGGCTAGCTTATTAAGTACCCTGATACTGTTTTTCTGCACAGAATCACTAGAGGTATTAAAGTAGATAGGCGTTTTAAGTATCTGGTTAAATTTTTTCTGACAATCTTTTGATGCTTTTACTTGTTTTATAGGTGCTTCCTGAGCGGCTTCTTTTTCCTGAGACTCATCTTGTTTTACCGATATTTCTTTTGTTATTTCTGCTTTTTGAGTTTTATTCTGTTTTACGGGAGGCTCTATTGTGGGAGTATTTTTAGTTTTTTGTGTATCTTCTACTGAATTATCATCAGAATCAGTAGTTTGTTCTTTTGGCTGTTCTATATTTTTTGTATCAACCTGAGGACTGTTATTTTGATCTGAATCTTGAGGGGTTGCAGTACTGTTAGTAACAGTCAGTTGATTCTCTATGAGGTTGTAACCATTAATACGCACAGCTTGATCAGCCGCATCTTTTGCTTCCTTGTTAGGAGCAGAGCCCGTTAGGGTAATATCGCGACCATCGACAGCAAGATTGACCCATCCTAGATTTTGCTTATCCAGTGCTTCCTGTGCGCGTGTATTAATATCGCTTTGAATAGTCGTTGCGGTGTTCATTTTGTGGGAGCAGTAATAGCCTAATAAGGCAGTAGGTATGAGTAATAATAAGAGAAGTAAAAATTTTTTCATCAGATCTCCTGAAACTAATGTGAGCTGGAGGTGGTCACATTGTGAGTATCTATTATGATTAAGGTAATAAGTAAATGCTAATGTACTAATATTATTACTATTAATTCACCGCTCGTATGGTCATTAGTACACTATATCCTATTGTAATGCTTTTCGCTGGTTATTATCTAGACAAAAAGTCTAATTATATAACACTAAGGTTAATTAATTTTATTATCTTTATTAGAAATAGTTATCAGTATGAAAATACTGAGTATTTTAGTAAATTAACTATAAATAACTGAGCTTTTTAACCATACTTTGTCGCTATAGCAAATACGGATTTAGAGGAGTCTCTTTATTGATAAACACTAGAGTCAATAGCCCTCATAATTTTAATTTATTACAGACCGCATAAGGTAATTTTTTTATTTATATTTAACCCAAATAGTGAGAAAAATGGAATTTAATCAAAATAACTCAATCCTACTCCAATCTGTTTATCCTGATCTTAAGCGCTTAGCTTCGATTTATATGTCAAGGGAGCGAGCAGGGCATACGTTATCGCCAACAGCACTCGTCAATGAAGCCTATTTAAAGCTGTGTTCCAATAAGAATATTGAAAGTGAGGATAAACAGCATTTTTTAGCGATTTGTGGGCGCTGTATTCGACAGGTATTAGTGGAGCACTCGCGCAAGAAAAATGCATTAAAACGTGGTGGTGACCTTATCTTTTCAACGTTGTATGAAGAATCATGCGGCAATGATGTGGGTAAGGAAACAGATTATGCGGCATTGGATGAAGCATTGAGGCGTTTAGAGCAGTTAGATGAGATACAGGTGAGAGTGGTCGAGTTGCGTTTTTACTCAGGAAGGACAATTGAGGAAATCGCTACACTTCTTGACCTCTCAGAATCAACGATAAAGCGCAAATGGATGATGGCTAAAGCATGGTTGTACAAGGAAATAAATCAGTAGTAGAAGAAAAAACAAGTGAAGCAAAAGCCTATGCTCGCATAGAAAAATATTTTTTATCTGCTTTGGCAGTAGACAAGAAAAACCGAATCGAATGGTTAAATCATGCGCTAAGTGATGACTTAGATATACTCAAAGAAGTTAAGCTACTGCTGTGTGCACACCATGAAACAGATAGCTTTCTGGAAACCCCCGCGCCGGTGAAAGCCACTATTGATGACATGACTTCTCGCTGTCCTGATTTGGCAGGTAGACGGCTTGGGGTTTATGAGGTCATTACTAAAATAGCCACGGGTGGAATGGGGAGAATCTATTCTGCCAAACGTGTTGATGGCGAATATGAAAAAATGGTTGCCATTAAGGTGGTTGAGTACTCCAGCCTTGATACGGGGTTATTCCAGAAAGAGCGTCAATTATTGGCAGATTTCCAGCATCCTAATATTGTTACTTTGTTAGATGGTGGGACATTAAAAGAAGGTTTTCCCTACCTGGTCATGGAGCTGGTAGATGGACTGGCTATCAATCGTTATGTAAATTCAGCAGAGCTTTCAATTAAAGAAATAGTGACATTATGCTGTGAACTTTGTGCAGTTGTTGATGATGCGCATCAGCAAGGAATTATTCACTGTGACTTAAAACCAGATAATATTTTAGTGATCAATAAAGGCAGCCGCAAAGGCACGCTTAAACTACTTGATTTTGGTATCGCGCAAACTTTATCGCTGCGAAAAACAGAGGCTGATATTAAGCCAAGAGGGCTCACACCAGAATATGCCAGCCCACAGTGTCATTACAATAAAGTGCCTCATGCGACCGATGATGTCTTTAGTCTTGGGGTGATTCTTGGGCAGCTACTCAGTGGACAGCCTCTTTCATTAATACAAAAAACATCACAAATAAAAGAACACTATCAAGCGCCCGATATTAATGAGCTGGCAACGCATATTGAAGATAGAGAATTAGTACAAATTATGCGTAAAGCAACGGCGAATAAGCGCAGTGGGCGTTATCATTCTGCTAAGGCACTTCAAGATGATTTGCAAAACTGGTTAGATGAAAAGCCTGTTGCTGCTGCACAGGGAGGGATGATATATGCGCTAAGTAAATCGATACACCGTGTGCGATATATAATTTTTATTGTGGTTACTCTTGCATTATTGGCGGCGCTTATTGGGCAAATATTAGGAGAGCATTATGAGTTCCAACAGAGCAGTGATTTACGTGAGCATAATGCAATTGATGCAGTTGATGATTTAAACACGTTATTATCAAGCATTCCTTACACCCCTAAAGTAGAAAAAGAAGTAACGACATTAACACTTAATCTTCTGCAAAATTTACACAAGGCAACCCCCGATAGTCAAATAATTAAAAAACGCTATGCAGATATACTAATTCGTATGGCGAATGTGAATGGGCATCCTTATTATTTGAATCTGGAGAATAAGGCAAAAACACGCAGACAGTATGAAAAAGCACTGGGTCTATACAAAGAGTTGGAAAATTTGGAAAGTAGTAAGCTAGATGAGTCAATACAGCAGTCAGCGATTGTTAACCAACGCTATATTGAACACAGGTTGGCAGGGTTTGAGATTTATGAGAAAGGGGAGAGTGATCCCAATACAATATTTCAGGCACAGAAAAAAATGATCCTAGTGTGGGAAAAGCTAGCCTCTCGAGAGTTTGTCAACTTACCCTCTAAACAACGACTATTGCTGATTAATATGCTATTAGAAAATGCATATGAAAGCCTGCGTATAACGCCCTATGTGGAAACATGGGCTTTACTGGGCAATGCAAAAAAGATGTTGGAAAATAATGATATTGATGTGGCTAACTCTTTAAATGAACACACTTATTTACAGGCATTTTATTATGAAATAACAGGGCATTATTACTACCTACAAGGCAACGTGAATGCAGCACTGACTTCTTATAGCAAAATTAAGCGCAGTATCGCAGGTGATCAATTTTCAGGTCGCTATCGTTATTTACTCACTAGGGTTGATAGTGCATTTGCTTGTCTTGGCTATTTGCAAAAAAACAATACAATGCAACAGCAACACTTTAAATATTTTGACTATGCGCGTGCTAATTTAGAAGCGTTAGCCAATGAATATACCAATGTACCTTTTTTGCAATATCGGTCTGACAATATGAATCAGCGACAAAATGTTAGAACAGCTAAAGGGCAGAAAGCATTCTGTGCTAATCCAATCGAGTTTTTATTGCCATCTATGAAAATTTAAACAATCAGTGATATAACTTTTTTCAATTTTGGATTGATAACTAAACATATAAATATCAATAGCTTATAATTAAAACAAGTGAAAGTTAGGCTGACCTAATTCTTATTCTACCTACGCATGTCAGTTATACCTTATTTAAATTATGTAGTGATTATCACTAATTGGAAAAATACTACCGTTTATCGCTGATAAGGGCTATTGGAAATTAATATCGGTGAATCAGGTACATAATAGATGAGGAACAAGCATGAAATAATTTTTCAAATGATGACATAGAGTTTTTATACTCAAAAAATGGGCATAGCAATCCTTGGTTGAAGGTTCTCAGTTCTTAGTAGAGGTATTTCTACTCTACATGACGATTGAAATGATTTACTCAGAGGGCAAGAAGATAGTCTGCTCTTTTGATACAAGTCAGAGTTGGGAAGTTATTCCGTGCATGTTCCAATGACATAGTTAGGACTGACGATTTAATAACATACGAAACAATAATGCAGTATTTTGTACCCAACCAAGGGGACAGATAGCAATTTCAGAGTTCTGGTTATTGAATCCTCAGTCTTTAGGTAATGGATTATCTACTATGCTAAATACTCGTAAATCATATAGATTTATGTTCTCAAGGATGAATTATGTAGGATTTTATAATGAAAAAAACAGCATTAAGTATAGTCTCAATCATTTCAATACTCTTAGTATCAGAACCCGTTCTAGCAGAAAATGCATCAATAAAAATACGTATTCAAAAGCAAGAATTGCGTATCCAAAAAGGATGCGATAAAGGACAGATAACCCATGGTGAAGAGCTAATTCTTAAAAATGAACAAAAAAATATAAAAAAAATGATAAAAAAACTGTCGAGGGGGCGATCTTTTTCATCAGGAAGTAAAAATAAAGTACACACAGCATTGAATAGATCAAGCATTAATATTTTTAAAAAACGTTATAATAAACCGAAGCGAAAAGGGAGTAAGTAGGGAAAACGTTAGCTTATGTTTTTACACATTAAAATTAACGACTTGCATAATGTATTTTTATATGCTGATAAAAATTAATATTTAATGGGGTAAATGTAATCTATTAGTTTTTATGAAATAACTTTCCAAGTTATTTCATGTGTTTATTAGTCAGAGTTACGGACTTCTTTTTTTATTATTTTATTGTCTTGAAAAGTAATAAAGCATGCCACACGAAAGAAAGGACTGTTTTGAGTTTCAACTGATAAAGTGCCATTATTTTCCTTCATATTAGAAAAAACTCTATATTTTAATTCCTTTGCTTTTGACATCACATTTTTATAATGGCTCTCCTCAGTAAAACTGTTGCAAAAATCATTCGCTGGCTTGGAGTAAAACCATAAGGGAAGCCATACTAAGAATAAGAGAAATGATATTACTATAAATATTTTAAAAATAGATTTAAATATTCTTCTGAATATTGAAATGTCTTTTTCCATAACTTTATCACTTTATATTATTATCTTAAAGTTCGTCTCCAGCACTTTTTTGTTCTATAACTAACATATTTGAAGTATTTACTGTAGTATCCAAACTAAATATATTTAATTATTTCAAGTATCTGTTAAGAAAAATAGTGGTAACACGAGATGTTGATAATGACTGAGATTGTGAGCAATTATTTACATGTTGCGATATTATTTTTCTAGCAATACGTTCTGTTCTATTAGCACCCTCAGTTGATACAGGAAATTTTTTTTCTTTAGCGCAAAGCAGTTTCAATTTTGACAAATACATTGCAGCGATTGAGTTTAAACGTTTTCTAATGATTAATTCCTTTCCTTTTAATAGTTTTCTTTTATGTATTAGTGCATTATTGCTTGATGCATCACTTTGTTGTTTTATAGCCTCTAATCCATCAAGCTTTTGTTTTAATTGAGTTGTGTGTTGATTGAAGGTTTTGCTGTAATTAACCAGTTGATGGATTGCTGTTTTTTGTTTTTGTTTTTGTTTGTCAATTTTAGTTTTGGCTTGATTCTGCTTTTGTCTTTCAAGCTCTGCTAGCATATTACGCTTTTTCTCAGCAGCATTACTTTTAGTAATATCCTGTTCTTCATTTTGTGGTCTATTGTGCTTCTTAAGCTTAGCAGGTGGTGTAATAGCGATAGGAGGGTTGTCTGCTTTTTCTTTTTCTCGTTGTTCCCTTATTTTATTATTTTCAAACTCCAATCGTCGTTGTTTAACGAGAGCTGCAAGACGTCTTTTTTCAGCCAATTTTTTTGCTTCAATTTTTTCTAATTGTTTACGTTTTTTGTGTTCTTGTTCCAATGCTATTTTTCTAATTCTAAGCTGCTCCTCTTTATGTTTTTTTTGTTCCGCTATTTTTTGTTCTTGCTGCTTCCTTTTTTCATGATCTTGCTTAATTAACAATAATCGAGCCTTTTTCTGTTTTTTCTTAGCAAGCTTAAGCTTTTGTTGCTGCTTTAATAATGCTAGTTTTTTTTGTGCCTTTAATTCCTTTTTCTCCTCAATTAATCGCTGTTTCTCAGCTTCAGCCGCCTCTGCTTTTCTATTAGCCTGCTCTTGTTGTTTTAAAGTTTCAGCTTGTGCTTGCAGGTGCTTTATCTTTATCGCTTCTTGCTTAGCTTTTTCTTCGGCAAGTAAGGTTTTGTTTAGGCTTATAGCCATTTTTTCTTGAATATTATTTGCAATAAATTGTGTGTTAGTCTGAATTTTTGGAGGTTCTTGACTTTTACTTTCAACCAAAGCAGCTGAACCAGTTTTTTCCTCCTGACCTTGCCAAAAATAATAGCTACCAGCCGTAGCGGTAGTGATTGCAAATAAGGACAAAATAAATGTTGCCATCCTTCTTTTTGGTTTTTCTCTTTTTATTTTAAGAGGCTCAGTTGAGCCTGCTACCTGAGACTTTATTTTTGTTGGATTGACTTGTGCTTGTTTTTTCTTGAAAAGTAACAAACAATTATTGTCAGTTTGCTCTGTATCACCCTTAGATTCAAATTGGCGATAACACTTAATAATATTAGAATGTAAGCGAGCATTCGTTTTGGGGGTAGTATAGCGATGGGATAATAAAGCCATCATTTCAAGGCGGTATTCTTCAATATCAAGAAGTTGAAAGGAAGGCTTAGCGTCATGCTCAAGATCAACGAGTAAGTTTGATAGTGAAATATTCGTTGGTTTTTTAATCTCACAATGATAGCGACGATTTACCAAGGCAATATGGGTATTACCAAGAAGAAGAAATATAAGTTGTTTTTTATATTGATAAAGTAACACAATCGATGGATCATATAGTGCTAAAATCTGCTGCTGCTCATGCGTTGTTTTATTGTCATTACTGAACTGATCAATAGCTACTAAGGAACCACTTTTAGTCTTTTTATTTTTAATTGAATCCAGCAAAACAGCTGCTTTCCACTGCTTACTAAATAATGTTAAAAACACCTCAGAAAAGTTAAGCTCTTTTTCTAATATATCAGAAAAGGCACGTTGAGCTACTTTGATAGCGAGTTCCGCACCCCGAGTGCTTCTAGAAGTAACCAATCTATCCTCATTATTTTCAGGCAGATGCTCACTCGCGATGACAAACAAACCTTGAGACTTATCAATACAAAATGGCTGTGTAAAATGATGAAAATTAGGATTGGAAAGAGTATTGCTATCAAAAAGCGTCCAATGCGATAATTGAGATGGCATGAAAATATGAGTCCTTTTTAAGATCTTTGCTATTTATAAAATGCGATGGCATCATTTTTTCGTCCTTGAAAAACAGATGTTAAATGGTAGTTTTTGAAAACAATAGCTAATTATTATGAAAATTTCCATGCTATTAAGTAGTCATTATAACTGATGATTAGATATACTCTGTATTGAGAGCTAAAATAATCAGTGTTAAGAGGCTTTTTTAAGTCGGGTGCATTTTAGACCAAATTGACGTTTCAACAAACCCAGATAAATTAAAAAGAAAGTAAATAAGCTATCAAAAGAGCCACCTGATTTATCATCTGCTACGATAGTTTTTTCTTCAGAAATTTTAATTTTTTCATCATCATTAATAATAGTTGCTGTAGCGCTATTATTTATCAGTATCACATTGCTGCTAGGATTAGATAATAATAGCCAGAAGGTTTCATTATCTTCTATTAATTTATCGGCTACTATATCAATACTGATGGTTGCTGATATTTTTCCTGCAGAGATGGATAATGTCCCGCTATCTTTAAAAAAGTCACTGCCTGCGTGTGCTGTGTCATTAATAGTAACGTATTTTATACTGGTATTAGTCTTTGCTATTTGGTTTAATTTAATAGTAAAAATGGCTTTGCTTATCCCTAAATCACCTTCAATAATTGAAATATTAGGTATTGTTACAGTGATGGGGGCAGTAATCGTGTCATTATCGATCACCATACCTTTTGTAATCAGATCACCTGTAGATTTAAATTGAATATTTTGTGGCGAACTTAGGGTTAAGTGATAAGTTTTATCATCCTCAGCAATGGTATTGCCAATGATCAATTGTGATATGGTTGCGTTGATTTGTCCCGTTAAAATATTGATTAATCCGCTTTGTATTTTGGCATTATTTTTACTGTCATGAATAGTATATTTAATCGATGAGTCTTCCGTTGCTGCTTTATTAAGACTGATAATATAGCGCAGTGTTTTAGTGTCTGAATCGCCTTCTGTAATGGTAGGAGCATTGACGCTAGCGATTGGTTTATTCTCTGTTTGTAAGAATTCATTTATTTCTACTTCACCCTCAGACAGTGCAAAGAAAATATTATTGCTACAGGCAACCATCATACGCGCATCGATCATTGCCCTTGTTGTGTCAGGGATGGTTAAAAACTGTGATCCATCATTTGGGGTGAGCATTAATAAATCCTGCGATGCACCCTCTTTTGTTAGTAGTTTTATATCAACATGATTACAGTTTACAGGTGCCCAGCTTGAGCCTGCTTCATTCCATCTGACTTCAATCTTTTCATTGCGATGATACAAAGAAAAATTTGTTTGTGAGATCACTTTAAATGGATTACCACTTGTCATTATTTTTGTGTCTGCACGTGCTATGCCGCCATTATTATCTCGAACGGTAACAGCAAATTTCAAATCACGCTTGGTTAGGGGGAGTTGTTCGCCTTTTATTGGAGACTCACCAAATAATGTTGCTAGTTGTGGGAAGAATCGCTGATCAGAGTTAGAGGGTAAATAGCTACGAAATAGGGGGTTGTCACCCGCATCAATACCGACCTTAACGGCTGTTCCATTGCTATCTATTTGATCCCATGTATAACTTAATGTATCGCCATCAATATCGGTCGCATGACTGCTTAATTGAAAAGGTGTATTAACAGGAATAAAAAAGGGGGTGCCGACGGTTAGGGTTGGATTGTTATTATTACTCGCGTCTTTAACGCCGCAATTTGCTTTGCCGCTGTAGCGTGTATAGTGATTGATTTGATCGATACTCACCGCATTAAAAACAGCGTCTGAGTTGCGTTGTAAATTATCTGCGCCACAAATTCCCGCATAAGACATCACGGTGCTGCCACTACCAGGTTCTACGGCTGCGTCATGTTCACGGTTTCCGCCGCTACAGTTTTGCTCAATACTATTAAAGGTATGTGTTGCACCTAATTGATGTCCTATTTCATGTGATACATAATCTATATTAAAACTATCGCCATAAGGACTAGGTGATCCTGTAATCCCTCCCGCTTTATGTGATTCTTGATTTGATCGACAAACACCGCTAAGTATTGCGAGACCACCAGTGCTTGCACCTCCAAAAAGATGACCAAGATCATAATTAGCATTACCAATGACCCTTTCCATATTCGTAATATTTTCATCCATCATATCGTGAGGATTGTCATTGGAAAAAGGATCAGAGGTGGGGTTTAGGTAGATTATTTTATCATTATTGGCAACTAATATAAATTTTATCCCAAGGTCGCGCTCATAAATCTGATTGACTCGGTCAATTGTTGTCAACATAGCACTTAATGTAGATGCTTTAGTGCCGCCATTTAATGCACTGTATTCTGCACTAGCTGCTAGAGCTAAGCGATAAGTAATCAGTTTATTGGATGTTCTAGCTTGTACTTTTAATGACGTTGACCAGCTGTTTTTGGATAAAGGTGGTTGAATGACAATCTCATCATAATCTGTTGTACGTTGGAATAGTTGCTTATTTTTTTGTTTACTAAAGCTATTATATAACGTGTTTGACCTTCCTGAATTTAATGATTTATTTGCGAAGGTTTTATCAGGATCAATAAAAATTGTGTCAGCATTTTCCAATATCAACATGGCATGGAAACCTGCTTCAGTAAAATTAATGCGACCATGAATATTTTTACCGTTAGCCGCTTTGACTTTCCATGTTTTAAATTCAGGAAACTTGTCTGCTAATGCTTTTTCCATTATGTAGTGTTCCGTTGCAATAACAGCTAGCATCGAGCCATCAGGAAGTGGTAAATTTATTATTTTATTCTGGGTGGTATTTCTTGCCACCTGCTGTTCAGACGCAACTTTATATTGTGTATTTTCACTAGAAAAAAGCTGTTGGCGCAAAGCTGTCTCATCTAAACTCAATAAGCGAGCAGAGTAGGGTGCTGATACTCCTGACACGGAAGATCTTAATTGTTTGATGGATGAGTCATTATGATTAGAAATATCTTTCCAGATGGGGTTGGCAAAAATATTAGTCGATACAAATAGGCTTAATGCAATAAGGGTTCTGCGCATGACGGGGGGTCCAGTTATTGTTATTATTTTGTAGCTTAGGAGAATGACAATCGGGGATTTGCTACATTAATTTAAGATGATTATTGCAAAGTAAGGCTGAATAACTGTTAAACAGAACGACCAATAGCTCATTAAAAGCAAACAAAAAGATAAAAGGTAATAAAGTCAGCCGCTTTATTGGAGAGGGTTACTTTAGGTTGTGTTAAATGCTAAGATATAGAGCAATCTTATAATAAAAATTATAGAGTGGATAAGCGATAATGCATCCACCCGTATTACTCATATCTAATGTACCTCACAATGCAAAGCACCGTTCTCGCCATTCTTTTCTTTTTTGTATCAGCCATTACAATGTCTTCCTTCTATGTCTTTGATTGGTTGATTGTTGTTATGGCAACTATTTTAGGTTTTGTTCTAGGTCGGATAAATCAATTACATAAAGAAGTGAGTGGCTTACGTGCTGCAATGGCTAAAGACTGGGAGCAGCGTGATAAACGAGCGGTAGCATCTACTTCATCTACAGAGGAAAAAACAGTAACAAGCAATACTCTGCGAGCAGCAGAGAAAACATCAAAATATTATCAAACAGTGGATAATACTGACACTAGTGTAGAGTCTGTTGGTACCACACAAAGCAGAATAAAACCAAGCTACCAACAAGCAATAAACCCGCCCTCACCGACTATTATCGATAAAGCCATTTCACTGGTGAAAGGCTATTTCACCAGTGGAAATCTCTTTGTACGCATTGGTATATTGATCTTGTTTTTTGGTGTGTCATTTCTATTAAAATATGCCGCAGATAACGGTGTGTTTCCAGTTGAATATCGTTTAATGGCAGTGGCTATTGCTGCAATAGGACTACTTACCTTCGGCTGGTCATTGCGACATAAAAAGCAAACCTATGGGCTATTACTGCAAGGTACTGGGGTCGGCTTTCTCTATCTTGATATTTTTGCCGCACTCAATCTCTATCATTTAATCCCACTTCCAGCCTTTGCACTAATGTTTGTTATCAGTATGTTCGCTGCTGCATTAGCGGTATTACAAAACTCACGTTCATTGGCAATCTTTGGTTTTACAGGTGGTTTTTTAGCCCCAATTCTCACCTCCACTGGCTCTAATAACTATATTGGACTCTTTAGTTATTACATTATTCTCAATATTGCGATTGTCACTATTGCGTGGTTTAAAGCATGGCGAGAATTAAATCTGCTGGGCTTTTTATTCACCTTTGTTGTGGGTGCCGCATGGGGGTATTCAGCCTATCAAACTGAAAATTTTGCGACGGTAGAGCCATTTCTGATTATTTTCTTCCTACTCTACGTGTTGATAGCAGTTTTATTTGCCCTACGCCAACCAGAAAAGCTGCGTGGCTATGTTGATGGTAGTCTGCTCTTTGGTGTACCACTTGCCGCATCAGGTTTGCAATATGCGCTGGTGAAAGATTTTGAATACGGTATTTCCATCTCTTCCTTCGCAATTGGCGCATTCTATTTATTATTAGCGTGGTTCTTATGGAAAAAAGCAGGTAATGCACTGCGTTTATTATCCGAAGCTTTTCTCGCTTTAGGGGTGATTTTCACCTCATTAGCAGTACCCTTTGCATTAGCACTAACACAGTCCTCCGCCGCATGGGCATTAGAAGGGTTGGGTTTAATCTGGCTAGGCTCACGGCAAAGCCGCCTTTCTGTCCGAGCCTTTGGATTATTATTGCAAGCAAGCGCGGGCGTATTGGTTGTTTATGGGTTTATGCAGTATCTATCGACCTCTTACACAGAAACTCCCTTTGTTAATGCTACTTATATCAGCGCATTAATGATGGCAATAGCGGGTATTTTATCCGCTAGATTATTAGCAACTGATTTTGAAGGTAGCAAAAAATGGGAAAAAGTCATTAGCAATGTGTTGCTGGTATGGGGTTTGGCATGGTTATTTGCAGGAACGCTGTATCAAATAGGTAAACATCTTGATGATGATGGGTTAATTGCAGGTTTTATGTTGTTGGAAGTCGCTGTCAGCCTAATTTTTATGATCACAGCACTACGCACTAAACCGCAGTGGAAACAGGCATGGATTGTTGCTATTGCTTTATTGCCTGCAATGCTGATGAGCGCATTGATGCAGTCTGATCTGTTGTCAGGCTTCAATATTCAATATGACCATCCATTTAGTGACGGTGGTTGGTTAGCATGGCCATTAGCATTTATCGCCTTATATACTATTATTTTTCAGCTTGATAAACATCAGTTTGCTACATCATTACGCCCCCTTATTCATACCCTAAGCGCATTACTGTTGGTTATTATCATTACATGGCAAGGCGCGTACCAATTATTTTATATCGCGCAAGAAACAGGTTGGGCAACGCTATGGTTTGCTATTCCTGCAACATTGGCATTATGGTTTATTGTGAAATCAAATCATTGGCCGGTTGAACATAACCGCAATAGTTATCTACAACAAACAGGGTCAGCATTAGCGATTTATCTTATTCTATGGGGGTTATTCGCAGTAACTGCTCGCGGAAGCTCAGATCCTTTACCGTGGATGCCTTTATTAAATCCACTCGATATAACTTTAGCCATTGTATTGATAACCCTTTATCAATGGTGGCAATCGCTCAGCCATAAAGAGTTAATGATAAATATTAGCCAATTTGAACCCAATAAAAGCATGTTTGCAATTGGCATCGCAGGGCTGACCTTCCTATGGCTAAATTTCACCTTATTTCGCATTGCATCACACGGGTTTGATGTGCCCTATAATGTAGAAGGTTTATACTACTCTAATTTAGTGCAAACGGCAGTATCCGTACTATGGGCGCTTTCGGGTGTGATACTAACGATCTATGCCAGCCGTCAAAAGATGCGTACCGTATGGATAGCAGGTGGGATTTTGCTCGGTGTGGTGGTGGTTAAATTATTTACAGTGGATTTATCATCATTGAGTAGTTTGGCTAGGATTGTGTCATTCCTCGTTGTTGGAGTCTTGCTGACGAGTATTGGCTATTTTGCGCCATTGCCTAATACTGAAGACGAGTCATCATAGGCTCTAAATAGCTCCAAATTTTAGTTTGTATGATGCATACAAACTAAATCTTCTTGATCATCCTTTCTCTTTTCGTTATAAAGCTCCTTCTTGGCTATCAATAGCCCCTGTCGATGCACCAGGTAAAAAACACAGAGGGATATTTCTCTCAATAGAAGGAATTATGAAAGCACTTGTCGTTTGTTCAGGTGGCTTAGATTCCGTTACTTTAGCGTATAAAGTAGCGAATGAAGGCACGCTTGCTTCCTTGTTGTCCTTTAATTATGGACAACGTCATTTAAAAGAGCTCGACTTTGCACGTCAATGTGCAGATCATCTAGGCGTAAAACATACCGTCATTGATTTACGCCAAGTGGGTCAATACCTGACCTCAGCCCTTACCCCAACCTCATTACAAAGTGAAGCGATTCCTGATGGGCATTATGCCGAATCCAGTATGGATGTAACCGTCGTACCGAATCGTAATGCCATTATGATGACTATTGCGTATGGATTAGCCGCATCTCAACAGGCGGATACTGTTGCAATGGCGGTGCATGGCGGGGATCATTTTATTTATGCTGATTGTCGACCTGCTTTTATTACTGCCTTTGCCGCCATGCAAACACTGGCATTAGAAGGGATTGCAGATGTATCACTCTATACCCCCTTTTTAAAAGATGATAAATCGGCGATTGTGAGAGAAGGGTCGCAATACAGTGTGCCATTTGAGCAAACATGGTCGTGTTATAAGGGGCTTGCACAACATTGTGGACGGTGTGGAACGTGTGTAGAACGGCGTGAAGCCTTTCATCTTGCAAAGGTAACTGATCCTACCTGTTATGACGATGCTAACTATTGGCAGTCGGTGGTTTAATCTATGTATATTATTAGCAAACAATTTCACTTTAGTGCGTCACACCAACTATTAAACCTGCCTGATGAGCATCCTTGTGCACGTTTACACGGGCATAACTATATTGTTGAGATAGAGCTGCAATCTGAGAGTTTAAATCACTATGGTTTTGTGCGTGACTATAATGATTTAGATGCCTTAAAACAGTTTATTGATGATACTTTGGATCATCGTCATTTAAACGATGTGTTAGGTCATGATGACACTACCGCAGAGCATCTGGCTAAATTCATCTTTGATTGGGCAAAACCACAATGGCAAGAAGTAAGTGCTGTACGCGTGAGTGAAACACCTAAAACATGGGCAAGCTATCAGCCAACTCAGAAGACAGTCTTATGAATGCGCCCCTTATTTTAGAACGTCCGCTACGAGATGTAGATGAGACATCATTAATCAGTATTGCTGAAATTTTTGGTCCAACGATTCAGGGGGAAGGGGCATTAATTGGAATGCCTACACTCTTTGTTCGCACGGGCGGGTGTGATTACCGTTGTGCATGGTGTGACACAGGCTATGCTGTCTTGCCTCAATTTGAAGATCAGTGGAATTTAATGGATGCCTCCGCTATTTTTAAGAAAATTGAAACACTTAGTCAAGGTCATCCATTATGGGTCACATTGTCAGGTGGCAACCCAGCTTTACAGGATTTTTCCGAATTAATTCAACGAGGACAGCAAAAGGGGTATCAATTTTCAATGGAAACACAAGCAAGTATTGCAAAGCCTTGGTTTTCATTATTAGATCAGCTCACCCTCAGCCCTAAACCACCCTCAACAGGGATGCGTTTTAAACAGCGTGGATTAGAGCGCTGTTTAGATGCTTGTGCGTCTGATCGCACACATCCTGTTGATATTTCATTGAAGTTTGTTGTCGCTGATAAAGCCGATATTATCTGGGCAAAAGCCATTGCAGACTTACATCCACATATTCCAAGTTTTATTCAGCCTTGTAATACGGACGCAAGCCTTGAAGGCAATAAAACGCAACAGACCCTGGCGGATAACCGTGATCAACAGCGTTTACTGTGGTTAATTGAATGCACTCAAGCATTGCACTGGCATCAAGTAAGGATACTTCCCCAGTTGCACCGCTGGTTATGGGGTGATCAAGTAGGGGTTTAATTTAAGGAGTACCCAAGAGCGCCCGTTAAGATGATGGCGCTCTTGCCTTTAAATTTGCTAAGGCTTCAATATTTCTAGCTCAATCTCTTTAGCTGATTGCAATACCTCTTGTGATCCAATCACTGCAATATGACCCTTCTCAGGTTGTAAATATTTTTCCCCCACTTGCAATAAATCATCCACACTGACATTCAGAATATTCTGGCGACTTTGTTTGCGATATCTATAATGACGACCATGCAGGTCTGAGTAGAAGGCATTGACGGCTTCGCCTGAAGGAGAACTTGGGTTATCGATACTACTAACAACGCTGAGAATAGCTTCTTCTAGTGCTTGCCCGTCATGCTTTGTATCCAGTAGCCAATTTAGGCTGGAATCAAAGTCATTCAGTGTTTCGACAAAGCGTGGGTCGCGGTAGGAGTAAAAGCGGAAGGATGCGGTATCAGGGTCATAATTTGCTCCACCACCATAAGCTCCCCCTTGCTCACGAATAGTACGGTGTAAATAACCATTACGCAGGAAAGAGCCGAGTACACTTAATGCAGCGGAATCTTGATGTCCTGTTGGTGCGGCAGAATAAGCTTTACCACAAAAGTTGACTTGGGTGCTAATCGCCCAGCCTTGCATGATTTTACTGGGTGTCCAGATAATATCAGAGTCTGCTTGTTGCGCAGCGTTGTCAGCATTTTGCCATTGCTTGTTCAGTGTTTGTTCAAGTTCTGGCAGGCTTTTTTCATCAGCAATGAGTACAAATTGACGGGGAGCGGTGATTAGTTTCTGATGTAACTGCTGTAATTTTTCACTGAAATCACGTAACGCATTGTCGTCGTTAAAGCTGGCATCTAGTATTTTTAAGTTTTGAATACTCAACAGCCCATTATTGCGATTTGAAATATTGGCACGTGCAGAGAGACCTGCGCTGGCAGCTAAACTAGCAAGGAGGTGACCTCTATTGGTGATTCCTGCTTCTTGCGCTGCACGCATTTGTGCAATGAGTTCGCGCAGTCGATTTAGCTCATCAAAGCGTGCATCAAAAAAGGTGCTGTGTAATAGCTCACCAAGTGCATTTTGATTTCGTTCTAGCGCTTTTCCATAGAGTGAAAAATAGCCTTTCACACGATTACTATCGCCTATTTCACTGCGTCTTGA
>JAGLBQ010000280.1 GCA_023146675.1 Cocleimonas sp.
CGGTTACGATCACCAGGATCTTTAGCAAAATCAAGGATCTGTGAAAGACCCAAATCCATCACACCGCCATCTTCAGAGCCTGTTAATTTACCATCTTGAATATCTTGGAAAATCTTCTCTAGCTGATCACCTAAATAAACCGACAAAATAGCAGGAGGTGCTTCATTTGCACCTAAACGATGATCATTACCCGCCGAGGCAATAACAGCACGTAGTAATGGACCGTATTTATGCACACCACGAATAACCGCACCACAGAATAATAAGAAATTAAGGTTATCATGTGGCGTTTTACCAGGATCAAGCAAGTTACCTTGAGTCGAGTTACCCACCGACCAGTTAACATGCTTTCCCGAGCCATTAATACCTGCAAAGGGCTTTTCATGCATTAAACAAAGGAAACCATGTTTTTTAGCGGTATTTTTTATGACCGTCATCAATAATTGTTGATGATCGGCTGCCACATTAGCGGCTTCATAATAAGGTGCAATTTCAAACTGCCCAGGAGCCACTTCATTGTGGTGTGTTTTCGCAGGGATACCTAATTTATACAAGGTATTTTCAAAGTCTTGCATAAAGACTTGAACACGAGGAGGAATTGCGCCGAAATAATGATCGTCAAACTCTTGTCCTTTTGCCGCAGGTGCACCAAATAAGGTACGCCCAGCCAACAATAAGTCAGGGCGAGCTGCTGCAAAGTTTTCATCAATCAGGAAGTATTCCTGTTCAGCACCACAGCTTGAGTTTAGTGTTGAAATTTCTTCTTCGCCCATTAGTTTCAATACTTTCTGAGCGGCGTTGTTCATTGCCGTGTTAGAACGTAACAATGGGATTTTCTTATCCAGAGATTCACCTGTCCACGACAAGAAAACACTTGGAATCATTAAGGTAGGACCATTCGCCGACTGCATGATATAAGCAGGACTGGTTGGATCCCAAGCAGTATGACCACGCGCAGCATTGGTTACACGGATACTACCATTTGGAAATGATGATCCATCAGGCTCGCCTTTTATTAATAAACCGCCCGTAAACTCAGTAATCGCTTGCCCTTCAGGATTGGTGACGATAAAGCCATCATGCTTCTCAGCCGTTGCATTGGTCATTGGGTAGAAAATGTGTGAGAAGAACTTAGCACCTTTTGACATTGCCCAGTCTTTCATTGCCGCAGCAACCACATCAGCAACCGCAGGGTCAAGCGCCTCACCCGTTGCAATTGTTTTCTTCATGCCTTTAAATGCTTTTTTAGAAAGTAATTCTTCCATTTTAGCAAGATTAAAGACATCCATAGCCCAGATTTTCTTTAACTTTTTAGGTATTTCTGTTGAGGTCTCTTCACGGTTTGTGATTTGGTATATCGCTTGTAGGCGTGACTCATTTCCACTCATTTTTCATTTCCTTTTGGTATTGAAAGATAATCTAGACTCTGTAACGAATAGCACTAGCAATTTGTTTCTATAGAGATGCATAGGTATTGACGAACTAACATGCAGATTGCTCAAATAAAATTCACAGTATCAATATCTTGAACTCTACAAATAACAACTTACAGGGTCTAGGTATAACTAAATAAATACAGTGTTTCGATAGTAATTACTAGCAAAAATCATGCCAGTATATATACCATTC
>JAGLBQ010000281.1 GCA_023146675.1 Cocleimonas sp.
GATAAACAGATAAGCATCATCATTTTATTGGGAATAGCATTAAATGATGATGCTTATCGCTACGCGCACCAATTTAGCGCGCAAAAGTAAAACACCGCACCTCTTCAGTGCGCCCGACTAATAGAAAACCAAGCCAGTGCTTCTAATGCATCCTTATAAGGTGTTTTAGGCAAACAGTGCAAACAGGCATTTGCTTTGATAACTTCTTTTTTTGCTATATCGGCAGAATAATCTAGTGCGTTTGTTTGCTTGATAATGACCATGATCTCATCAATCTTATCTAACCCACCTTCTTCAATAGCCTTACGAATTAATAATGCATCATCCCCGCTACTACGCTCTAAGGCAATAATCAAAGGTAATGTCGGCTTACCTTCCGCTAAATCATCACCAACGTTTTTTCCCATTTCACTGGCTGATGCACTGTAATCTAAAATATCATCAACAAGTTGAAAAGCAGTGCCTAAATGGATGCCATATTGTGCCACTGCTTTTTCATCGTCCTCAGACAATCCTGCAAGAACAGCTCCTAACTGACACGTCGCTGCAAATAATTTTGCCGTTTTTGAGTAAATAACCTCAAGATAACGCGCCTCGTCTGTATCAGGATCATTACAATTAAGTAGCTGTAACACCTCACCTTCAGCAATAATATTGGTTGTTGAGGCAAGAATTTCCATAACTCGCATTTCACCCACATCCACCATCATTTCAAATGAACGCGAATAGAGAAAATCACCGACTAAAACAGCGGCTTGATTTCCCCAAATATTATTTGCCGTATCCTTTCCTCTACGCATATCTGACTCATCGACAACATCATCATGCAACAAGGTAGCTGTGTGTATAAACTCAACAATAGCCGCAATATTGATATGCTTTTCACCCTCATAACCACACGCACGCGCAGCCAGTAGTGATAACATCGGGCGCAAACGCTTCCCACCACTTGCGATAATGTAGTGACTTAATTGATTAACCAATACAATCTCAGAGTGTAAGCGCGTCTGAATCAGGTTATTAACATTTTGCATATCCTCAGAAATTAGTTTCTGAATGATTTTAAAATCAATTCTACCTACTGAATCCATAGTATTCACTACATCAGTCATAAATTATAATTCCATCAATCTGTTAAGACCTTTTTATAGTGACTGACTTTAGCAGATTGATTGTTGTTTGGGATTGACAAAGAGCAAATTGCTCTTGGTTTTCGGAGTGCGACGAATGCTAGGTAGTTGATTGCAGACTGTCAAGAGCTTAATCTTTATAAGACTATAATTACACGCTGGTTAAATACGCGCAAAAGGATATTTTGGATTCTGTCAGTATGCAGACAGTTGATTTAATAAATCACAATGCTTGCTTAGTCCAATAAAAATAGGTAAAATCGCGCGCCTTTCGCATAGAGCTTTATCATATTTAGAGGCTAAGGTATTTTTAAGATTCCTAGCCACAGGCGTAATTAGGAGTTTAAAAAATGTATGCTATCTTCACCACAGGTGGAAAACAATACCGCGTTGCAGAAGGCGACGTCATTAGAATCGAAAAACTGGATGCTGAAGAAGGAGCAAGTGTTGATTTTGACAATGTTCTTATGATTGGCGGCGGTGATGATGTTCAAGTTGGCTCACCTTATATTGAGGGTGGTAAAATAACCGCTTTAGTTCGTGCTCAAGAGCGTGCTAAAAAAGTTGAAATTATTAAATTCCGTCGTCGTAAGCATCACCAAAAGCGCACAGGGCATCGACAGTATATTACTCAAGTTGAAATAAAAACAATTTCTGCTTAATCAATAAATTTAGAAGAGGATCTAACTCATGGCTCATAAAAAAGCGGCAGGTAGTACTCGTAACGGACGCGATTCCGTATCAAAACGCTTAGGCGTTAAGCGTTATGGCGGTCAAATAGTGTTAGCGGGTAACATTCTAGTGCGTCAACGTGGCACACAATTCCACGCAGGAACTAACGTTGGTCTTGGTAAAGATCATACTTTATTTGCTAAAGCGACTGGCAGAGTTCTTTTTGAAGTAAAAGGACCTAAAAACCGTAGATTTGTTAGTATTATAGAAGAAGCAACTGCATAATTGATGTAGCTTTGTAATACCTTAAAAAAGCCCTGCTCGTCAGGGCTTTTTTGTGTCTGAAAGATTCTACTCATCGCAGCTAATCTCAGTATTACTGAACTCTCTAACATTTAGTGCTAGTATTTAATGGACGTGCCGAACGAAGGAATAAAGGAGACAACTATTTTTTCCATATATAAAGTTCTAAAAAACTATACGCTGAGTGCCTTTTTATTGTCGCTAGTCTTGATTCTATTCTTTATCTGGTGGTTTCAAGGAGGTTGGATTTTAATCTCACTTTATGCAGCTATTTCAGTCATAGCACTTCTTTCAGTCCCTATTATGTACCGCTTAATGGGATATACCAATGCAGATGATGTGCGCTGGCTTGAAAAACAAGAGCAGGATGAACATCTACAGTTGCTAGCACG
>JAGLBQ010000282.1 GCA_023146675.1 Cocleimonas sp.
CAACGAACCGCCAGTCAAAATCTCACCGATATGGTTGCAATTGGTCATAGCATCGCAACTATTAAACGTAATAAGCTTAATAAAGCGCATATTCATAATGATGAAACTCAGCAGCGCCAAGATAAACAAGACGTTTTATATCAAGAGCAAAACCAGCGCCTCGATGATTTGCTCGAAGAAAACCGTAAACTATTTAATGCCCTAATGGAAACAGCTGTTGAAGTCGCCAATATTAAATCCTTTAATAAGTTTGAGCGACTTGATACGCTATCAAGATT
This sequence comes from Cocleimonas sp., assembly GCA_023146675.1. Taxonomy (GTDB): domain Bacteria; phylum Pseudomonadota; class Gammaproteobacteria; order Thiotrichales; family Thiotrichaceae; genus JAGLBW01. The sequence goes on from JAGLBQ010000282.1 coordinate 279, forward strand.
AGTTAGTTTGGCTGAAATTGCCAAAAAGACAGAGAAAATACACTTATCATGAAGTATAAATCTAATATGCTAAATAAAATATCGCCGCTTATCACTGCCAGTTTGCTTGTATTGTTGACAACATCCTGTGGCTCCAATATCGAAAGCAAAGAGCAGGCATTTGAAGAAATACACAAGCTAGTCGAAAAAGACATAAAGCCAGGCTATAACGAAAATCGTGTTAGAGCTAATATTCAACTCACTAAAACCAATTTGCTATCAATGCTACCTGATCTTGCAGAGTACCCACTAGCATTTAATGTACGTGACAGTAGCTCTAGCGAAGTGGTTGAAATATTTACCTCCTCAGAAAAAGCAGGCAAAGGGCGTGATGGTATTTATCTTGAGCTGGCAAGTCAGTTTAACCAGCTTGGCAAGAAAACCTCAGCAGGTAAGCGCGCACTTATTAATATACGCAAAATAGCAGCGGGCTTAGGTGCGCAATTTATGTTGGCACATCAATATACCCCTGATGCTTACTCACCTAGTAGTTTTCTTTGGGCAGATATGCTCAATGCAAATGGTATTAAAACAGAAACTATTGCCGAAAAAACAGCACCGAATACAGCGGGCATTGTGGTTAAAAAATCCAAGCTAGATCAAATTACTGACAATGGCAAACTAGATATTGGCAAACTGCTTACCAATGTCAGTGCAGGCTCGTTTGCAATGGGCTACACCAACCCTTATCAATCCAGTACAGGGCTTAATTTCTTACTCACTATCTTGAATTCATTTGCCCAAGGTGATGAGTCACAAATGCTATCCCCCGATGTTGCCAGTGCCTTTGAAGCATTCCAAACAGGCGTACCCTTTGTAGCACAAAACACCCTGCAAATGCGTGATGCAACACTAGGTAGTGGTGTGCTTGATGCTTTTGTTATGGAGTATCAATCATGGATCAACGTGAGCGGCATGAATGATTACCAGTTTATTCCTTTTGGTGTTCGCCATGATAGCCCGCTCTATGCTACCCCTGAAGCCGACAAAAGTGAACGAGAAGTCTTGAAAATGTTTAATAGCTTTATGCAATCACAAAAAGCCAAGCTAAATGATTACGGATTTAATCGTACACCTGATTACAAGAATGCTTATACCTTAAAAGATAAATCAGTCATAGGGCAGGCACAAAAACTATGGAAGCAGAAAAAATCAGGTGGACGACCTGTTGCGGCATTCTTTGTTGCCGATACATCAGGCTCTATGGAAGGCACACGGATTAAAAACCTGAAAAAAGCACTGATTGAATCCTCTGATTTAATTAGCACGAATAACGCCATTGGTTTAGTCACCTATAATGACCGGGTCAATGTTGATTTATTTATAAAACCGTTTAACTTACAACAAAAAGCCTTATTTATCGGTGCAGTAGAACGCCTCTATGCAGGTGGAAAAACAGCCACTAATGACGCGGTATTAGTCGCAGTGGATCGTCTCAATGAATTTGAAAAGACCCATCCTGGCTATAAAAAAGTTATCTTTGTCTTATCCGATGGTGAAACCAACCGTGGTCAAGATTTTGATGATGTTAAGTCTGCTTTAGAATGGTCAGGTATACCAATCCATACCATTGCCTATGAACTAAGCTCTGAGCATTTAAAACAAATGGCAGCGTTGGCAGAAGGTGCTTATATTAAAGCCAGCGCTAACTCCGCTTCTTACCGCATTGGTAATTTATTAAACTC
>JAGLBQ010000283.1 GCA_023146675.1 Cocleimonas sp.
TTAACCCAACGGCTTTAATAGATCCATTAAATCACTCTGATCAAAGTTAGCTTTTTCCTTGCCTTTCTTAGCATAGAGAGCATCAGCAAGTGCTTGCTTCTTCTCTTGCATTTTCAGGATTTTTTCTTCAACTGTTTCTTCCGTTATCAGCTTATAAACAAATACAGGTTTATCTTGACCAATACGGTGTGCACGGTCTGTGGCTTGCCTCTCAACAGCAGGATTCCACCAAGGATCGTAGTGAATCACAACATCCGCTGCGGTCAGGTTTAACCCAACACCGCCCGCTTTAAGGCTAATCAAGAACACCTTTGCATCCCCTTCCTGAAACGCTTCAATCGCCTCGGCACGTTTACGGGTTTGCCCTGTGAGCTTGGTGTGTTTTATTTTTAGCTTTTTAAGATTTTTCTCGATAATACCCAACATAGTGGTGAATTGGGAAAAGATCAGAATTTTACGCCCCTCTTCAACCATTTCAGGCACCATCGTCAGTAATAGATCCAGTTTCGCAGACTCTTTAACACCCCGTGCTTTTTCTAGCTTGACCAACTGTGGATCACAGCAGACCTGTCGCAGCTTTAATAACGCATCCAGTATCATAATATGACTGCGTGCCAGACCTTTTTTCTTGATCTCATCACGCACTTTTTTATCCATTGCCACGCGCACCGTTTCATATAAATCACGCTGCTTACCACTAAGCGTCACGGTACGAATCATTTCTGTTTTCTCAGGTAATTCATCAGCAACAACATCTTTGGTACGACGCAGTAAAAATGGCTCAATACGATTTCTTAGTACCTGTCCCCGCGTATCATCTGCATGCTGCTCTATCGGCTTTCTGAACAAGCTATTAAACTTTCTCTGAGTACCTAAATATCCAGGCATTAAGAAATGGAACATTGACCAGATTTCACCAAGATGATTTTCCATTGGCGTTCCTGTTACACAGACACGATGACGTGCTTTTAAACCATAAATAAGCTGCGTTGTTTTTGTTTTGGCATTTTTGATTCCCTGCGCCTCATCTAATACCAGATAATGGAATTCATGTTCGTTATACAATGCTTTATCACGAACCATCAACGGGTAAGTGGTCAAAATAATATCGTAATCTTCCAACTCAGAAAAGTATTGTTTACGGTCAGGTCCTTGTAAAATAAGTACCTTTAAATCAGGCGTAAAGCGTGCGGCTTCATTTTTCCAATTACTCATTAAACTAGTGGGGGCAATCACTAAGTTCGGCAAATCAGCTCTGCCTGATTCTTTTTCTATCTGCAAATTAGCCAATGTCTGAATGGTTTTCCCTAATCCCATATCATCAGCTAATATGCCATTAAACTGATAAGCACGTAAAAATTGCAACCAGTCTAACCCCTGTTTTTGATAATCGCGCAGTGTAGCATTCAATCCTTTGGGCAATTCAACTGGCTCAATACCAGAAAAATCACGTAATTTTTTATTGAGTTTTTTTAGCTCATCCGCACCTTTCCAGCGCAGACTAGGGTCATTTAATAAATCATTAAAGTGCAGGCCTGCATGTTTTGAGATAGAGAGCGTACCATTTTTATTAAGCGAATCGGTATCATATAGCTCAATAATGGTATCCATAATTTGCAAAATACGCTTGGTAGGAATTTTTATCCACTGCCCACCTTCTAATGGCAGTAATTGGTATTCTTTTGACTCTAATGATTCATGCAATGCTTCTTTATTGGGATAATCTGCCAATAAGCTGACTAGCATAGGCAATAGATTAATCGGTTTGCCATTAAGCTCAAAACCTAGGTTCATTTCAAACCAGTCACCGCCTTCTGATTCCTCCAGATCAGCAAACCAGTCATCAATAATCTCCACTTCCAGCATAAAGCTATCATCAATTTCAATCTGCCAACCCGCAGCTTCCAGCTCGGGGATTTTATTGGTTTGAAAGTTATCCCACGCTTCCATGCTTCCTTCGAGAGTATCTGCGGCTAATATAAAATCAGTAATACGAAGAGGTGGAATATTAAGCGCTACAAATTGTTCCTGTACCAATATTTGAAGCGCACCTTGTTCACTCTCTAGATCACGATTGATGTTATAACGGGTAGTGTCCTTTATAACGATATGCTGCTCTTTGGCTAAATCTGCTTCTGTTTTTGGTTGATAGTTGATCTCGTTATACTGAAAACTAAGACTAGCAACGTGCATTGTGCTGGGCTGATTGGGCTGTATCAGCCCAGCCGTTCTATTAATAGCGTGTAACGTTAAATGAAAAACAGGTTGGGTATTGATATCAACCTGTTGCAAATTAATATCAACGGGCAAAGGATAGTCATATTCAGGCAGAGTTTGTGCTATTTTTAGACTCATTTCCTCCGCTTGTTTGGCTGCAATACGCGGGGCTGACAGAAAATAAAGTATTTTTTCTAAATTAAGCGTGTCATGAACAACCTTTCCCATTTGGTTTTGTGCTTTATCCAAATAAAAATAATGATCCTCTAGCGGAAACATCATATCGGCTGTAGGAGCTATACTAAAATCAGGGGAATAAACATCACTCTGTTTATCCCAGCGTAGCTGAATATTACGATTATTACCCAGCATTAATGGCTGTGATTCTTGCGTCTTCCATAAACAACGTCCTGATTTTAGAATTTTTTCAAGAATCATTTCACCAATACTTGTACCCAACTCATAATATTGATTGATCCCATAACCATGAGAATTAAAACTGTTTAATGCCGAAACAATCTCTCCATCCTGATCATTATAGTAGCAATTACTATCCCTATAATATGAATCGAGCACCCTGTACTCTTCCATAACATAAATTTGTCCATAACCACCTTTTACTAATGCACGTGATTTTAGATATCTAACCGTTAAACCTTTATTATCCCCTTGATAATCTACCTTGCGAATTTCCAGTAGATAAATCAGGTGATATTGTTGATTCGTTGGTATAGATAATGCTGTCTGATTAATTTCTGCTTCAGCCTCTACGTCTTGAACTGCGGTTAACCATTGATCAATTTCTTTAGACCCATCCACATCAGACCCATTTTCATCATTACTTGCGCCCCGATGGGAACCAACGTCCTGTGTACCACTATTTAAAAAGAAAAATAACAAGGCAATACCGTGCTTACAACAATAACCGACAGGACAGGTGCAACTAGAGTCTACATCGACACTACCAACAACATTGGGAGTAAGCGTTAGGGTCGTTTGATAGGGATGATCATAACGTCCTTCAACAAAACCAACAATTGTCATGTTCTCATGACCCTGATCTGGCTGTAATATCTCTTTTATTTTTTCCACAGAGCCTTGTTTGTAATAAGCAATTCCACGAGAAACGGTTTTTTTGTTATAAAGGTTCTCCAGTTTGCTGGGATCAATTTCTAAAAGGGAAAGGAGCTGTTTATCTTGTTTATTCATACAATTGACTGTGTGGCTGAAAAATTGAAACAGGCATAATATACCTGCTTTATTATTAATGTAACCAAGTTATAGAACACTATATTGCAGGAGTAAAATTATGCGCAATAAAAATTCAAATAACACTTTATGGCAATAGAGTATGTGTATTACCGCAGGAAAAAGCAGAAAGCAAGAGACTTGACACCTACAAGTTACCTAGCATCAGATTTATGATCTTGAGCTATTAAGAAATAGAGCTTATATTACAGCTCACTCACAGGCTTTTCTAGTGACAAGCTTCATCTATCCAATCCGATAATATTAAAAGGCGTTAAATATGAATTTCAGCACTATTATTGCCATTGCATTACTTTTTGTTACTTTTGCGCTCAGCTATTTATGGTTGTTTTAGTCAATAAACATTATATCCATTTTAAGACATTCTTCACTTTCCAATTGACACTACATTCATTGGAATCGGTAGCTTTAGCCAAAAATCTGGTGATGATCAGCGAATCTAAAGCCATCGACCGCATAAAGTGTAAACTACTTTTTAAACACACATGAGCGATTGAAACTGGACTGAAAATAGAACACAAAATATTTTTTAACCGATGTTTAGTGATTACAATAAAACCCGCTCAATCCCACCATCCAGCACTTTATCAACAAACTGCTTATTCCAATCGTCACCATAAAGGTGCTTCATCATTTCCACCACAATATAATCAGTTTCCATGCCAACATCATCGTTGTAGCGTGATAAACCTTGTACACAGGCAGGACAGTTGGTGAGTATTTTTGTTTGTACTTTACTATTATCAGCATTCACTCTTTGCTTGCTGAGTTTCAAACTTTCTTGCTTACGAAAGCGCAGTTGACTAGAAATATCAGGGCGACTCACGGCAAAGGTTCCCGCCTCACCGCAGCAGCGATCTGTTAGTTCTACTTTTTGTCCCATTAAATCTGAAGTGAGCTGTACGGGATTGTAGTTTTTCACGGGCGTATGGCAAGGGTCATGATAAACATAATTAGTGCCTTCAACGCCTTCTAGTTTTATGTCTTTCTCTAATAAATACTCATGAATATCAAGTAAACGGCAATCAGGGAATATTTTTTCAAATTCATATTTAAGTAATTGATCCATGCAGGTTCCACAGGAGACAATCACGGTATTGATCTTCAAGTAATCCAAGGCATGGGCAATACGATGAAATAAAACACGATTATCAGTTGATATTTGTGTGCCTTTTTCTACATCACCACCTGCCATCTGGGGATAACCACAGCAAAGGTAACTGGGCGGAAGCACCGTGGTTGCATCTGTTTCGTACAACATCGCAATGGTTGCCATACCCACTTGTGAGAATAACCGTTCAGAGCCACAGCCTGGAAAATAAAAGACCGCATCACCCTCTTTTTTTCGATTAGGATTGCTTAGTATCGGTACAATATTTTCATCTTCTAGACCTAAAACGGCGCGAGTGGTGCGCATAGGCACACCTGCTGGCAGTGGTTTTTTTACAAACTGAATCACCTGCTCTTTAATCACGGGTTGTCCTGTGGTCGCTTTGGGACGTTTGCCAAGCTTTAACAAACCTAACGCTTTAAAGGTATAATGACCTAAACGCTGACTGGCAAACCCCAATTGAATCATTCCCA
>JAGLBQ010000284.1 GCA_023146675.1 Cocleimonas sp.
AAAAAAGTCTACAAAAGCCGATCTATCATTAACTGCGGCGAGCTTACGCCACGAAACTCATTCACATCCAGTTTATACAACAGATGTACTAAAGCGCCCTGCTCTGGCCATTCTTCTAAATTGACATTAAAGGCAATGGCATCAACCGTGGTTGCAGTAGGGGACTCATTTTCTATTAAACGTAGTGTTAATTTAATATGGGCATTTTTAAGAATGCGCTTTTGGATGATTTGAAACTGGTTGTCAAACACAGGGGCAGGAAAAAGCTGTCCCCACGGTGCGGCAAAGCGAATTTGGTCGGCGCTATTTAGGTTAAATTCATCGCGTTGTAACGCGCCATCACTGAATAGTTTTTCTTCAAACACAGACGCATCAACTTGCTCTTTAATGACGTGATTAATAGCATCTATAAACTGCGGTAGGTTTTCTTCTGCCATGCTTAACCCTGCTGCCATTGCATGTCCGCCAAATTTATCAACTAAATTGGTGTTTTGTGTGGCAACGACATCAAGAATATCGCGAATATGCAGCCCTGTTATGGAGCGCGCAGAACCTTTGATAATGCCTTTATCACCAGGTGCAAAGATAATCGCAGGACGATGGTAGCGTTCACGAATACGTGCTGCCAGTATGCCTATAACGCCTTGATGCCAGTCTTCTTTATAGAGACAAAAAATGACAGGTAGCTGATCTTCACTATCTAAGGTGGAAAATTCCTTTTCCAGTATCTGCAACGCCTCACTTTTCATACTGCTTTCAATTTCACGGCGTTCACGGTTGAGATCATCTAAGGCAGCCGCCATTTCCATTGCTTGCTGATAATCACTTGCTAGCAATGTTTCAATGCCGATGCTCATATCATCAAGGCGACCTGCGGCATTAAGGCGCGGCCCACAACTAAACCCTAAATCACTACTAACGGCATTATGAATATTACGCCCTGCAACACTGAATAAGGCTTGTATACCTGCACAGCATTGCTTGCTACGCATACGCTTTAGACCTTGCTCAACTAATATGCGATTATTTTTGTCCAATGGTACAACATCCGCAACCGTTCCCAATGCAACAATATCTAATAGACTGGTCAAATTAGGCACGGGGATTTGTTGTTGCTGAAAATAATCTTGCTGTTGTAATTTACTTTTTAATGCCAGCATCAGATAGAAAATAACACCAACACCTGCCAGATTTTTTGAGGGAAAATCACAATCAGGCTGATTCGGGTTAATAATTGCATCAGCATCAGGCAAACTACGCCCAGGTAGATGATGATCGGTAATAATGACGCGGCAATTTAATGCTTTCGCTCGCGCCACACCGTCAATACTCGAAATACCATTATCAACCGTGATAATTAAATCGGGCTTAAATTGCTGTGCTTGATCCACAATTTCAGGGGTTAATCCATAGCCAAATTCAAAACGATTTGGTACGAGATAATGAATATTTTTTACACCCATCATGGTGAGCGATCTAACCGCCACCGTCGTTGCGGTTGCACCATCAGCATCAAAGTCGCCAATAATAACAATGCTTGCAGCAGATTCTATGGCATCTATCAACACCTCAACTGCTTTGTGAATACCTTTTAGCTGAGAAATGGGATGCAAATCTTTTAACTCGCAGCTTAAATCATCTTTGCTATCAATATCTCTGCCAGCAAAGATACGATGCAATAAAGGGGATGCGACATCTTGTGCTTCAATCTTCCCTTTTCGCTCACGGGCTACTAATGTCATCATTACCATTATTTAAGCAACTCCATAATACTCGGCTTATTGCCTTTGACCTTATTCCATAAGACATTCAATGATTTCTTTTTTTCAGGAATGTAAACATTGCCGTCACAGCTTTGTACCAGTACTTTTATTTTGCCTTTATTAAATAACGTGGCGATGGGTGCAAACCATTCGCTTTCTAGTTTATCTAGCTGTTCCTGCCAACCTTCCAAATCATCGTTTAGCGCAAAGGGTGTTAATTGATTTAAAATTAACAAATGATGCCCTCCTGCTTCTAACTGGCTTAGCTCTTGCTCAGGCTCGGCTGCCGTGACTAAATGACGACACTGCGCAACAGAAGCCGCAAGCTCACCACTTAAATCAGCACCAATCACAGTCCTCACTCTAGTGCGGGCTTCTGTTTCCACTCCACCGCCCCAGAACCAGAGACTATT
>JAGLBQ010000285.1 GCA_023146675.1 Cocleimonas sp.
GAAATGAGTTCTTTAAGGAGTTTTATTGAGTCTGACATAGGAATATTGTTCTATAATTTGAGAGGGCGATTACTGTAAACCAATTATTAATGAAAAGGAATAACCGTGAAACAACTCTATCTAGCACGCCATGCTAAATCTGCTTGGGATACGCAAGCACCGAATGATTTTTCTCGTCCACTGAGTAAACGTGGATTAAAAGATGCTAAACGGATGGGGAAGAAGCTGGCTGAGCTTGAGTGGAATCCACAGGTAATTCTTTGTTCGCCCGCTCAACGTACCCGACAGACTTGTGATTTGTTATATCAGTATGCAAAGTTGGATGCTGATATAAAATGGAAGGATGAGTTATATGCAGCGAGCACTTCTGCGCTGATAAAGCTGTTAACGCATACACCAGAATCAATAACAAGCGTGATGATGATTGCGCATAATCCAGCAATAGAATGGTTATTGCTGGATTTATGTCATGATGTTCCTGCGCAAGCAAATGGCAAGATTGTTACCACGGCTAATATTGCAAAGATTAACGTGCAGGGTTCGTGGGATAATTTACAACTTGGTAACAGTGAGCTAGAGGCTTTATTACGACCTAAGGAAATTTAGTCAACAATCTTATCTTCAGTCCCTTCAAGTATTTCTTTAATATTATTTTCATGTTTCCAATAAATTAGCGCGGTAATAAACAGTAAGCCAATTAAAAGCGGAACGGATCGGGTAATGTAATAAAAATAAAACGGTGCAAGCAAGGTGGCTATTAATGCGGAAAGAGATGAAAGATTAAAAGCAAAGGCTGCAGAGAGCCAAGTAGCGATGACGGCGAGCCCAATAATAGGGTTTAATCCAAGGTAGATACCCATTGCGGTAGCAACTCCCTTGCCGCCTTTAAAACCATAATAGACTGAAAATAAATGCCCTAAAAATGCGGCTATCGCTATCAGTACCAGCCATTCAAAACTCAGTCCCAGATAGCGTGCAACTAAAACTGGAATAAGTCCCTTGAGAGAATCGCCTAAAAGTGTGAGGATAGCGGCTTTTTTCCCCCCGTAACGTAAAACATTGGTAGCACCTGGATTTTTTGATCCCATCGTGCGTGGGTCTGGAAGCCCCATTAGTTTGCTAATAACAATAGCCGCAGATATAGAGCCAATTAAGTAAGCGCAAATTATGAGAAGGTAGGGGAGTAGGGTCATAACAAGTCCTTTTTGTTTTAAATGAAGAAAAGTTTAATAGCATATGGTGGTTTTGCTAAGGAGGTTCTCTTCTTAAACCGTATTTTCTGAGATCGTATTAGGTTCACGAATTCAGGAAGGTAATATCAGTGATTCAACGATTTTATAATGATAGCATAGATTTTATGAGTACAAATAATTGACTACAGAGCTAATGTATACAAAAAAAGGAGTGCCTGATGGCGATCCCTTGTTGGTATTACATGGTTGGGGTATGAACGCATCCGTTTGGCAAATGATTGCAAATGACCTTGAGTGCAATTTTCAGGTGATATGGCTTGATTTACCAGGTCATGGAGATAATCATCACGTGTGCGCTAATAATATTGATGACATTATTGCATTGATTTTGCCCTTGCTAACACAGCCTACACATCTTATGGGCTGGTCTTTAGGCGGATTAGTTGCGCAGGGGATTGTGCAGCTGCGACCTGATTTAATTAAACGAGTGGTGATGATTGCGAGCACGCCAAAATTTACGCAAACAGAACCATGGCAAAATGCGATGCCTCAAGATGTTTTGGCAGCATTTTCCAAGGGCTTGCTCAAGGATACTCAAGGGACAATTAAGCGTTTTATTGCATTACAATTTATGGGGATTAAAGATTCACAGTTGATTCAGCGTGAGTTGAGGCAGTCTGTTTTGGCTAATTTGCCTAATGATGATGCGTTACAGGTTGGATTGAATATATTGCAACAACAAGATTTCCGTGACTTGAATATGAGTCAGGAGCAGCTTTGGATTTTAGGGGGGAAGGATCGTTTGATTCCTATTGAAATAGAGGATAATTTACGAAATTTATACCCTGATGCGCAAGTAGAGCGGATAGAGTCAGCAGGTCATGCACCTTTTATGACGCATCCGCAGTTGTTTATTAAACTTGTGATCAATTTTTTAATGATGGACACTAATCTCAAGGCACATTAATGGATTCTCAATATCGTTTAGATAAGGCTACAGTGCGCAATAGTTTTGAGCGTGCCGCTAATAGCTATGATGCGGCTGCGGTATTGCAAAGGGAGGTGGCAAGTCGGCTACTAGAACGCTTGGATTATATTAAATTGCAACCCAGTAGGGCATTAGATTTGGGGTGTGGTACGGGCACTGTTACTGCCGATTTACTAAAACGATACCCAAAAGCACAAACTGTAGCTCTTGATTTGGCGTTAAATATGCTTAACAAAACACGACTGCATGGAAAAGGCTGGTTAAGAAAAAAGCCACAGTGCTTATGCGCTGATGCGGAAAGATTGCCTTTGAAAGATGATTCTATCGATTTGCTGATTTCTAATTTAATGCTGCAATGGAGTAACGATCTTCCTGCACTTTTCACAGGATTTCAAAAAGTGATCGCGCCTAATGGTCTACTCATGTTTACTACGTTTGGACCCGACACATTAAAAGAAATGCGTGAAAGTTGGGCTATGGTCGATAATATTCCGCACACCAGTCAGTTTATCGATATGCATGATATTGGTGATGCTTTATTGCAGGCGGGTTTTTCTGACCCTGTTATGGATATGGAGATTATTACCATGACGTATGACTCTGTGCGTGATGTGATGCGAGATATTAAAAATATTGGTGCAAGTAATGCCACACAAGGGCGTGCTAAAGGATTGATGGGAAAGCAGCGATTGACAGATTTTGAGGCAGCTTATGAGCGTTTTAAATATTCCGATGGCTCTTATCCCGCTACGTGGGAAATACTCTATGGTCATGCATGGGCTCCTCAAGGGATGAAGGTAGATGGTTTTGATAAAATTATCCCTATAAAACAACAGTAATATTTATATGTGTAAAATATAATCAATTAAGTGTTTAAAATAAGTTTAATAGTTTGAAAAAAAGCGTATATTGATCAGTTTAGTTAATTAGTTATGAATTTGTCTAAAAATTGACAGGGTGAGTTTTTATGAGTGCGCTATCATTAACACTGTCGATCGGTGTGTTGGTCATGCTGATTGTCATTGTGGCGTTTATTTTTACCGTAAAAAGTGGTCAATATGATGATATGGAAGGGCCAGCGTATCGTATATTGATGGATGATGATGATCCGTTAATACCCGCAAATGCTGAGAAATTAAGAGCAGAAAGGCAAAGAAAAGAGCAGCAAAGTAAAGCTCAGTCAGATATTGAAAAATAGTGATGGGCTTGTATGAACGTTATTTCATATCGGTTTGTTTTATTAGAATTCTCATTGCTTTTTTGTTTTTTTGGTCTATATATTCAGTGGGCTAAGTAAAAGCTATTTCATCTATGTGATGTTTTGACTGTAAAATATTTCAAGAACAAATAATCGAAACCAATAAAGGTTTCAAATAATAATTATCGTTGATAAGAAGGTTACGAAAGGATTCGAACTTATCAACTGATAGGAGATAATAGGATTTATGTCTGATAGAAGACTTCAGGTATTTCATGCAGTAGCAAGACTGTTAAGTTTCACTAAGGCAGCAGATGTGCTTCATATGACACAACCCGCTGTTACTTTTCAAATTCGTCAGCTTGAGGATCAATATGATGCCCGCCTTTTTGATCGGGCGCATAATAAAGTATCACTGACAGAAGCTGGGCTGTTAATTTTTGAATATTCTGATCGAATATTTGAGCAATATGCAGAAATGGAAAATGCCGTTCGAGAGTTAACGGGCAACTTCAGTGCATCCCTTGTGTTAGGAGCGAGTACGACTATTTCTGAGTATATGCTACCAGCACTTTTAGGTAAGTATCAGGTAAACAACCCTGAGGTTAGGTTACGTTTACGTGTTTCAAATACAGATGGCATTGTCTCAATGGTTGAGAATAATGTCATTGATTTAGGTATTGTTGAAGGTCCCGTTACCAATAAAAACTTGTTATCCGAGCTTTGCCGTACGGATGATCTTGTTGCGGTTGTTCCTTCAGGGCACGAACTTGCTAGTTATGCGGATCGAGGAGAGCCAGTCTCTATCGAGAAGGTATTAACATTCCCTTATATTTGCCGTGAACAAGGTTCAGGTACGCGTGGCGTTATTCTTGACTATTTGCGTGAGCAAGGTTTGGAAATGCAAATGCTGAAATCATGTCTTGAGTTAGGTAGTCCAGAAGCCATCAAAGGTGCTGTGGAAGCAGGTATGGGTGTTTCAATTCTATCCAGTGTTAGTATCACGAAAGAACTAAAGCTAGGGACGCTTGTTCCTATTCCGCTTAACCCTCCATTGAGTCGTGAGTTCTCCTTTGTGCGCCAACGTCAAAAATTCCGCGTTAGAGCAATGGAAGAATTGCTAGAGTTTGCACGTGGCTACTGTGATAATTCACCTAAGGAATAGTGTTATGAATAGCAAAATCTAATAACTTATGTGAATTTGTCATTTTTTTTGTAGTAATTTATAAAGCTTAAGTTAGTATATGAATAATCCTGGTTTTCCAGGATTTTTTTTGCTTTATAGTTTGGTAATTATTGCTGATGGTCTACGATAATTTTGAGAGAAAGCATCTATTACTATAGAATATGAGTATAAATAAAAAATGTTTCCTAATATTTCTCCAACACAACAGCAAAGCAAAGAAGAGCGCAAGCTTTGTAAACTTTATCAAAGCCTTGATGATAGTCAGCGTGATACGCTATTAATTTTTGCAGAGTTCCTGAATGAAAAGCTGGCTGCTTCTGGCATTATTAAGGAGGCGGAAGCTGTATTGCAACGTCCTGTTTTAATCGAAAAGACAGAAAATGAAAGTGTCGTGAAAGGTATAAAGCGCCTGAAGTCTTCTTATTTTATGATCGAAGATGAAAATTTATTGCACGAAGTTTCTGCTTTGATGTCCGAGCATATTATGAAAGGTGTTTCTGCTGAGGATATTATTCTTAGAATTGAAGCGGTGTTTAAGAAATTTTACCAACAATATAAAGATGAGTTTACCAAGGAGGAAACTCT
>JAGLBQ010000286.1 GCA_023146675.1 Cocleimonas sp.
CGTATTAAAATTTCCTTCCTAAAGAGAATCAGAGCATAGAATGATAAGATTAGTTAACGAATGGTACCTACGCCATTTTTCAGATCCACAAGTAGCCATATTGGCATTGTTACTTATCTTAGGGTCGACTGTTATTCTATTGGCAGGTGATATTTTAACGCCTATATTGGCTGCCATTGTAATAGCCTACTTATTAGATGGTGCCGTCTATTGGCTGCGCAGGCATAAAGTGCCACGCTTTATTTCTATTATTATGACCTTTAGTGTTTTTATACTGTTGGTTCTCATATCGTTGATTGTTTTAGCACCGTTGATTGTACGTCAGGCTATCCAGTTTATGCGCGAGATTCCAAGTATGTTGGCGCAAGGGCAAGCGGCAATTATGCAGCTTCCCGATAAATATCCTAATATTGTTTCAGAGAAACAAATAGGTGATATTATGACGCGTATTCAATCGCAAGTTGCTGATATATCACAAAAAGTAGTTGAATTTTCTTTCGCATCTGTTGTTGATCTGCTTTCCTTTATGGTTTATTTAATTGTAGTGCCATTGCTGGTGTTCTTTTTTCTTAAAGACAAAGAAAAAATCATTGTCTGGTTTACAAATTTCATGCCGCGTGATCGTGCTTTAGTAGCGACAGTATGGGATGAAGTCAATGGCAAGATCGCAGGTTATGTGCGTGGCAAGTTTATGGAGATATTGATTGTATGGGTTATTACCTATATTTCCTTTTTGTTTCTTGGTATTAACTATGCTTTATTACTCTCTTTTGTGGTGGGTCTCTCGGTATTAGTGCCTTATGTGGGTGCGGCACTCGTCACCATACCTGTCGCGATGGTTGCATACTTCCAATGGGGCTATAGCTCAGAAATGATGTATGCACTGATTGTCTACGGTATTATTCAATTCCTTGATGGTAATCTGTTGGTTCCCTTGTTGTTTTCAGAAATGGTTAATATTCATCCTGCTGCAATTATTGGTGCGGTATTGATTTTTGGTGGGCTATGGGGGATTTGGGGTGTATTTTTTGCGATTCCATTAGCAACCGTTATACATGCAGTTATCAATGCATGGCCTCGTCTCAATTACGATGCCTAAACACTATTTCGTCAGGCTAGCAAATGCTAGCCAATATCCCTACCAACTGATTCACTCCTCGCGCGCAAAACATTTATCACTTAAATTAACCTCTTCTGGCGCACTAAGCGTTATATTACCGCAAGGAATACAAACATTATTAGCCCATTCTTTTGTGCAAGAACAATCCGCTTGGATAGAAAAACATATCCGCCAATCTGTCACTAAGCCAAGCATTACTGCTAGACCAGATGTGCTAGATTTAAAAATGTTAAATGAAAAATGGTCCATTGAATACAAAGAAGGTGTACAAGGCAGCGTGGAATATAGTGAACTGCCAAATCATTGTTTATCCATTACTGGGGAAATTCAGTCAGATAAATTAGTGAATAAAATAATAGGTTTATTTTTAAAGAATAAAGCCAGCGCATTATTTTCTCAGATAATAAGTGAGTTAGCCACGCAGCATGGTTTTCAATATAGCGGTATCACTATACGCGGGCAGAAAGGACGTTGGGGAAGCTGTTCCAGTCGAAAAAAACTCAATATAAACTACAAACTTTTGTTGATGCCAGAAGCGGTTGTGCGTTATGTTTTTATTCATGAACTCTGTCACACTCGAGAAATGAATCACTCCGCCAAATTCTGGCAACTAGTGGAAAACTATGTTCCTGAGTATCGTCAGTATCGCGAGTACTTAAAAGAACACGGTGAGATTATCCGCTACTTTTAAAAGGGTTTATGGCAAGCGTTAACGTATGCGTTATGATCACCTTTTTTAAAACAGAAAGTGAGAACTAACGATGCCTAACCTAATCCCCATAGCATTATCAGCCCATATTTTAGGAATTATTGTCTGGGTGGGTGGAATGTTTTTTGCCCATCAAGCACTTCGCCTTGCAATTGTTGATGTATTAGAACCACCCAAACGATTAGCGCTTTGGGTTGCTACCTTTAAACGCTTCTTTGTGTGGGTATGGATTTCGATTATTCTAGTGTTGGTGAGTGGTTTATGGATGATCACCTTATACCCAGAGCCACCTGTTTATATGCATATTATGCTAGGGCTCGGTATTATTATGATGCTGATTTTTATGCATGTATTTTTTGCACCGTATAAAAAGCTAAAAAAAGCGGTTGCAGAAGAACGTTGGGCTGATGGTGCTAAGGCATTGGGGCAGATTCGTCTGTTAGTTGGTATTAATCTTAGCATCGGTTTAATCACCTCTATCGTTGCGATGGCAGGCAAATTTTATCTATAATATTTAATTCGGACTGTGTTACAGTCTGTCGCGAGCTAGGGGTGCATGATTTAGTAACCCGATCAACTAAATCAAGCTGAGATATACCCTTTAAACCTGATACGGATAATGCCGACGAAGGGAATGCTTGGATTAGCGTCTTGGTTTATTGCCCATCCATTCCCATTCTCATGGCGATGGAGAAACAATGAACGCTATACCTGAAACTTTTATAAAAAAGACGGCTGAACTGTCAAAAGAAGTCACCCAACCTTTTACCAACTCCCGCAAAATTTACGTTGAAGGATCACGCCCTGATATTCGTGTCGGTATGCGTGAAAT
>JAGLBQ010000287.1 GCA_023146675.1 Cocleimonas sp.
GCTAGGGCTGGTTTTTCCTGCGGCTACGCTTTCTTCGAGCGTATTCCATTCTTTGCATTCTCCGCATTGACCGTTCCATTTATTGTGGATGGTGTCACAGCTATTGCAAACGTATTCGGTTTTGGTTTTTGCCATTTATTCATTGCCCAATAAAATGCTGAATTATTTTTGACCCAAAAAAAGCAAGCATCAGGATGACAAAGCCCGCTAGTGTCCAACGTATTGCGGTGCGTCCCCGCCAGCCAAATCTTAGATGTCCGATCAAAAGAGTGGTAAAAATAAACCATGCAAAAATGGATAGAATGGTTTTGTGAGCGATGCCCTGACCAAATAGATTATCTAAATAAATAAACCCTGTAATAAGTGCAATGCTTAATAAAATAACGCCCAATGTAATAAAGCGGAATAACAGGTGTTCCATGTCTTGCAATGAAGGCAGGGCGCGGATAAATCCTGTTGGTTTGTGATTATGCAGATGGTTATTTTGCTCTGCTAAAAGTGCAGCCTGAATAGCTGCGAGCATTAACATGCTGTAAGCCAGTAGAGAGGTGAAGATGTGAGCGCCTAGACCGTTGCTTATCTGGACAGTATGGGTGGAGTCTAGGGTGACGGTCTGTTGCAGTAAGAGTGTGAAAGCGGTTAGTGGCAAAATAAAAATGCCCAGCGCTTCAATATCGCGTGTCCACATGGTGATCAGCAGTACCAGACTGGTCAACCAGATGATGTGTGAGGCAGCCGTGATCATACTGATCGATAAGCCATTACCCATTAGCATGGGGTAATAAAGTACCGTAGCATGAAGTAGCAGCGCACAAGACCAGACGCTTAAGTGAATTTTCTTATTGATTGGTGGGGTGTGATTTAGGCGTGAGCGTATCTTGTAGCCTAGTAAAACCCAGCTAATAAGGTATAAAATAATTGCTAATATTGCGATTGTTGTCATTGTTTATAGTTTACAGGGCAATTTTAATAGTGTGATGCTACAATGTACCATCTCTCAAATGAAATAAAAACAGTAGAAAATTTATGTTTGATAATCTAAGTGATCGCCTTTCCAGTACGGTACAAAAGTTACGTGGTCAAGCGCGTTTAACTGACGACAATATTAAAGATGCATTGCGTGAAGTGCGCATGGCGCTACTGGAGGCAGATGTTGCCTTGCCTGTGGTGCGTGAGTTTATTAGTCGGGTTAAAGAGCGGGCTGTTGGCAAGGAAGTGCTTAAAAGCCTTTCACCAGGTCAGGCATTAATCAAGATTGTTGATGATGAGTTAACAGAGATCATGGGTAAGGCAAATGAATCCCTTGATTTAGCAGCGCAACCCCCTGCGGTTATTTTGATGGCAGGTTTGCAGGGTGCGGGTAAAACGACCACTGCGGGTAAGCTGGCAAAGCTGTTAACAGATAGAGAAAATAAAAAAGTCGGTCTTGTGAGTTGTGATGTCTATCGTCCTGCTGCCATTAAACAGCTTGAGACAGTTGCGGAGCAAGCAGGTGCGACGTTTATCTCCAGTGAGTCAGGGCAGTTACCTGTTGATATTGCGGCAGCTGCATTACAAGAAGCCAAGGTGAAATTCCTTGATGTGCTGATTGTGGATACAGCCGGTCGTTTACATATTGATGAAGAAATGATGGGTGAGATTCAGGCGATACACAAAAGTATTGATCCTGTTGAGACACTTTTTGTTGTTGATAGTATGACAGGTCAAGATGCTGCCAATACGGCGAAGGCATTTGATGATGCGTTGGCATTGACAGGTGTTGTATTAACGAAAGCTGACGGTGATGCGCGCGGTGGTGCGGCATTATCGGTACGCGAAATTACAGGAAAGCCGATAAAATTTATTGGCGTAGGTGAGAAGATTGATGCGTTAGAAGCCTTTCATCCTGACCGTATGGCATCGCGTATTTTGGGAATGGGCGATGTACTCTCATTAGTCGAAGAAGCGCAGAAAAATGTTGATCAAAATCAAGCAAAAAGATTAGTTAAAAAGCTGAATAAAGGGCATGGTTTTGATTTAGAAGATCTACGCAAACAAATGTTGCAGATGGAAAAAATGGGTGGCATGGGCGGTTTGATGTCTAAAATGCCAGGGATGGGGAATCTATCTGCGCAAATTAAAGAAAAATCAGGGGATAAAGAAGTTGCCCGCATGGTGGCAATTATTAATTCAATGACCCCGCAAGAACGTCACTTTCCTGCCATTATTAAAGGTTCGCGTAAAAAGCGCATCGCGACGGGTTGCGGAATGCAGATCCAAGATGTGAATCGTATCCTCAAACAGCATAAGCAAATGAGTAAGATGATGAAGAAGTTCAAAGGCGGTGGCATGAAAAAAATGATGCGCGCCATGCAGGGTCAAATGCCCCCAGGAATGATGGGCGGTGGGCTTCCTCCAAGATAATCAAGATAATAAATAAGAGAGAGCAAATTTTTCGTAAAGATCTTTCTTATAAAATCTATTATTTAGAAAAAGAGATGGCTAATGTTTAGACCATCTTTTCGATTTTGATCACACCGTAATAAACCACAATACATCCCAATGCATACATCACTAAATCTAACATGCTGAAGCTTGTTCCAATAACAATGCGGGCAACTCCGCCTTGGGCTAGTTCAAGCCTATCTGCTAAGTGAAAATATTGAGAAATTTCAAGTAATGTTGCGAAGATAAAAATACTGATGGCTAATGGTTTTCCTCGAACATTTATAACTGCTTTGACCATAAAATAGAGCAGAATAACAACGAGAAAATCACCCAAATAGTGTCGTATAAAATGATAGTGATTGAGCTTGGTGGCTATAATGATTTCAGTTATAAAAAGACTGATTGCTAATATTGCATAGGTTCGTTTGCTCATATTCCATACTCCTCTTTTGACTCAACAAAAATACAAGTCTGCCAAATATATCTTGTTTAATTATGGATGAGGTGGGACAGGCAT
>JAGLBQ010000288.1 GCA_023146675.1 Cocleimonas sp.
CGGTTTAACTCCTCCAGCATTGATACGGGTAAGTTTGCAGCAAGAGAGGCTCTTCTCAAATTCACCACTTTATTAACCACAATTTGCATTATTTTTGGTGATGTTGTTGCTACTGGCAAAGTCAAATTATAAGCATGTGGGCGTAATAAAATTTCACGATAAGCTAAAAGCTCTGCAACATAATATTGTGTTTGTTTAGATAAATTAAGATCCCAAAAATTGACTGGTTTTCCTAAGTAACGATTTCTAATCATTTCTCGCTGTACTTTCTTAACACCCTCCTTATAAGCTGCTAATGTAAGCACCCAATCACCCTTAAACCGATGATTTAAACTTTGTAATTTATTCAATGCAGCATGGGTAGAAGCGTAAACGTCCAATCGTGCATCGTAAACCGATGTTTGACGCAATCCTAACTGCCTTCCTTCATTAGCCCTAAATTGCCATAGACCGACAGCTCCACTCTTTGATTTAAAGTCGTTATTATACGTGCTTTCCACCATTGGCAATAAAGCCAATTCAGTAGGCATTCCGCGTTTTTTAAGCTCGTAAAAAATAAAGTGTAAGTATTTTCCTGAGTGCTCAAAAATACGATTTAAATTATCAGGATTACCCGCATGACGACTCAATATTTTTTGCACAACGCGTTGTTCATTGTCAGAACTTAAACGATATCCCCTTGTAATACGCGTCCATAAACTATTTCTACTAATTTGCTGGACATTACGTCCCGATTTTTTACCTAAATAGAGTCGATTAACTTCACGTTCAAGTGTGATTAAGTTTGTTGATTTTGAAAAATCTCTTTTAGCAACCTGACGTGTCACAACGAGTTGTCGATTGGCAATAGAAATCTTGCGACGAGTTGCTAACGCTTTACGCATTACAACCTTACGTTGTTGTATCTTTTTATTATTATAAGTTGCACGCTTAATCTGCGGACGAATTCTTTTTTGTATTCTTGCAGGTGCTTTTTTCTGAATTTTAGGTTTATTCTCAAAAAACTTACCCAAACCTAGTTTTTCTGCTAACACATCAATCTCAGTATCTAACTGAATTGATTTTATCAGGTCTTTAGTCCTAGATGAGTCAACTAACTCAGACTGTAGATATTGTCGCGAACCTGAAAATGAAACATAATGTACAACAACATTACCATCAGTACTTGCTGGAGTTGCTTTAATCCCTGTGATAGTGCTACAACCCGCCCCTCCAGCAATTGATAATGCTGCTGAAATAGCGAGTGCTAGTCTTTGTTTTCTAATCATTTTTTATCCCCTTTAATACTCTTAATACAAGGAAGTTGCAGCCCACAACCACCTGTTATCATAACTTATATCTTGCATTTATTGATTATATATAACTCAATCAATGACATAGTGTTACTTTATTGGGCTTGATACTAGCTTAATGTATAAATACAATCAATTATAAGTATCGATAAATTAATCATCTACATTAATACTCATTAGAAGTATTGTGAGAATAATGTTAACTCTTAACAGATTTTAACATTATTCTTTACTATAGTTATAGTATTCACTTTCAATAACAATTAGCGACTTTTAAATATTAATTAACAGTATATATAAAAAGTTCCACTTCTTTAACACAAAAATATTATTTAATATAATTAGGAGAATGAAGATGAAAAAAATACTAGTTACAACAGCCTTATTATCAATATTTACACTATCTCAGCTTGCAACCGCAGCTAATAAAAATATAAATAAAAACAGTCAGTTAGCTACTACTATGGATATAGAAAACAATAAAAGAAAAGGAAGAAACCCACGAACGGGAAGAGAGGTCAAAAGATCAAACAATAAATCATGGGAGGATGCAATAGCAACTGCTGTAAAAGAGGCTAGTAAATAATACTTGTTGAAATTTAAGCAATGGTTTTATTTTACATAAAACTAAAGCCTATATTTTATCCAAATAAATTATTCTATCTCAGGGATTGATATTTAAAGATTGTTATTAAAATAATCAAATTATGGTACATTACAAATAATAATTGCACGTTTAGGTGCAGGATAACCTTCTATGGTTTTATTAAAATCATCAGGATCAAGAAAATCAGATAACGACTCATAAGACATCCAATCTGTTACGCGCTGTTCTTGAATACTAGTCTGATTAATATCCACGACACGAATATTAACAAAACCTGCACGTTGCAATAGGCGCTTGAGTAAATCAGGAGAGGGAATAAACCAAACATTACGCATTTTTGCATAGCGATCTTCGGGGACTAAAACACTCTGTTCATCACCATCAATCACCAACGTTTCTAGTATTAACTCTCCACGAGGACGCAAAAAATAACGCAACTCTTGCAGATGTGTAATCGGTGATTGACGATGATATAAAACACCCATTGAAAAAACAGTATCAAAGCCTTTACCTCGATATTCACGTGTGAATTCAGGTAGCTCTTCACCTTTCAACGGTAATAAATGAATAGGTAAGTTAGCCCCTGCATAATGCTTCATGATATGAAATTGAGAAAGAAAAAACTGGCTAGGATCAGCACCAATAACAAGCCGTGCACCCTCACCCAACATACGCCACATATGGTAGCCATTACCACAACCAATATCCAATACTAAACGATTTTTAAGTGGTGAAATATGATTTTTAACGCGCTGCCACTTCCAATCTGAGTGCCACTCGGTATCAATATGAATACCAAATAATTCATAAGGGCCTTTACGCCAAGGAAGGAACTGTTGCAATATTTGCTTGAGCTGCTGTTGTATTATTTGGTCACAATCTGAGCTAGATCCGATCTGGATTTTATCCGAAGTAAACTCGTTTTTTGATGCGCTAATTTCAGGCAGGCTAGCTAATAAATCACGCCATTGTTCCATTTTCCCATGAAAGCGC
>JAGLBQ010000289.1 GCA_023146675.1 Cocleimonas sp.
AATTCAATCATTTCAAAGCAATCAAAGAGGAAAAATTAAACGCTTGAAACCATTGTAGCGTCTGTGAAAACCCAGCATCTGCTAAGCGTTGTTGATGTAACTCAAAACTATCAGGAATTAATACATTTTCTATCGACGCACGTTTTTGACTAATTTCTAAATCACTATAGCCATTAACGCGCTTAAATTCATGATGCCAGTCAATAAATTGTTGATTCACCTCATTATCATTAAAAACCAGTTTTTCAGAAAGAATCAGCACACCCCCATCAAGCAAGCCGTTATAAATGGTTTTCAGCAAGCGAAGGCGTGACTCTTTCGGTAAAAATTGTAGCGTGAAATTTAATAATACAACGGAAGCATTTTCAATTTGGATATTTTGGATATCATCACAAATCAGCTCAACCGATGCTCTAGGCATATGGCGCTGTAATTTAGACTGGCAACGCTTTATCATTGCCGCTGAATTATCAACACAAATATGCGCTAGCGATAGATCTCTAGTATGGCGATGAACGGATAACGTTGCTGCACCTAATGAACACCCTAAATCATAAACACGGGTATTATCTTGCGCATAACCGCGTGCTAACCCCCCTAGCATCGTGATAATATTTTCATAGCCAGGTATTGAGCGGCGCAGCATATCGGGGAATACATCTGCGACTGCTGCATCAAAGTTAAAATCAGTAACTGATTCTTTGGCAATGGAGAACAACCTGTCTTGCTTCATATGATACTATTTTTTGATTTTATTTTAATCACCACCGCCGCCATCTCCAATTCCAGAAGCATACCCAGAAGAACCAATATCATTCCTATTTGGCGCTATAACTCGACTCTGATCACGTACAAAATAAAATACGATAAAACCACCAATAAATGGCAATAACCAAATTATTATAGACTGAGAAAATTTTTGAACGCGATTAAAGTCAGGACTAAAAACCAGCCGAATATTGACATAAATATTCAGTAATAAAAGCACACCAGCAATAATCATAAAAACATTCATAATTTACTCCTTACCGCTCCACGTTGCATCCGCAGGTAAACGATCATATTTAATATGCTCTGCTGTACGCTTCCCCGCATCCGCCCCCATAAAATAGAGATAAGGTCCAACAATAGCATCAGGCTCTGCCAAAGTTTCAATCTCTTCAAGTGGATAATTTAAACGGCGCATTTGTGTCTTTAATGGTCCTGAGTCAATACTATTAACGCGAATAAAACCTTCATCACGATCATACTCATCAGCAACAATATCCATCATTGCCTCCATACCCGCCTTCGCCATACCAAAAGCACCATTATAAGCCTTATTAGAGACATGTGATGATGAAATAATTGCCGCATCCTTTGCTTTCTCTAATAATGGCAAACAAGACTGAGTAATTAAAAAATTAGCATGGAGATTAACCGTCATTGTCTTAGAGTAAAGCTCAATCTCATACTCCTTAAAAGGAACAAACGCAGGCAACCAACCCGCATTTAACACAACACCATCCAAACGCCCCAGTTCTTTTTCTATCGTCTTCGCCATTTCTTGATAATCATGAACATTCGCACCCTCCATATTCAGAGGATAAATTGCAGGCTCCACACCGCCAGCCTCAATTATCTCATCATAAATATTCTCCAGTGGCTTAATGGTCTTACCCAATAAAACAATAGTCGCACCATAACGTGCATAAGCGAGTGAAATCGCCCTTCCAATGCCATTAGCCGCACCTGTTACCAGAATGACACGGTCTTTTAAATAGCCTTCCTCTGGAACATATTGTAATAACTCTTTATCCGTCAACATTTTGATTATTATCCCTCTTTTTAAGAAGCAAAAATTTAACACTTACCTGAAAACAGAGTATCAACTTTTCCTTTGCCTACTGCAATAGTAAATAAAAAACCTTCCTACCTACCCAGTATTTCTTATTTTGAAATTTTGGGCGAAAAATACCTAATTCTAGCGATATAAAAACTAAATAACGTCCCAAACTAAAGAATTCAGGTAATGACTGAATCCAGTATTACCAATATCATGATAAAAAATCATGCTCTGAAAAAACTGAAAAATTAATATTCAATTTTTATATTAATTTCTCTGAAAAAGACCGTTGTTATTCCCTTACTTCTTACTGCTCTCAGGCTTTTCAGTTCACTTATTAGCATATTTTATCGCTTGATCCATGTGGTTGTTTTAAAGTTTTTAGTATATAACTCCTCTATTTTATTATCACAACGAAATAATCTAGGAACCCTCATCTGTGAAAAAAATCATCCTGCGCGGTGCACGCACACATAATCTTAAAAATATTGATCTTGAGTTACCGCGCGATAAATTAATTGTTATTACGGGGCTATCTGGTTCAGGAAAGTCTTCACTGGCTTTTGATACCATTTTTGCAGAAGGGCAACGGCGTTATGTAGAGTCGCTTTCCGCCTATGCGCGTCAATTTTTATCCATGATGGATAAGCCTGATTTAGATCATATTGAAGGTTTGTCGCCTGCTATTTCTATTGAGCAAAAAACAACATCACACAATCCACGTTCTACGGTAGGCACAATCACTGAAATTTATGATTATCTACGTTTACTCTATGCGCGCGCAGGTCAACCTAAATGCCCAACTCATCATCAAGAACTAGAGGCGCAAACAGTGAGCCAGATGGTGGATGCTATTTTGGAGTTGCCTATGGGTAGTAAGTTGATGATGTTAGCGCCTATAGTGCGCAATCGTAAGGGGGAGCATGTCAATTTATTTAAAGACTTAAAGGCACAGGGTTTTTTAAGAGCGCGGGTGGATGGCACGGTTTATGATTTGGATGATGTGCCCGAGTTGGAATTACGTAAAAAACATACAATTGAGGTCGTGGTTGACCGCTTTAAAGTACGGGATGATTTACAACTACGCTTGGCAGAATCGCTAGAAACCACATTGCGTTTAGCCGATGGTCTGGCACGCATTGCATGGATGGATTCATCTAACAATGCGGAGGAATTATTATTTTCAGCGAATTATGCCTGTCCATTATGTGGCTATTCACTGCAAGAGTTAGAACCACGTTTATTCTCTTTTAATAGCCCGAGTGGTGCTTGCCAGACCTGCGATGGCTTGGGCGTGCATCAATTTTTTGATCTTAATCGTGTTATCTCCAAACCCAATTTAAGCCTAGCTAGTGGTGCGATACGCGGCTGGGATCAACGTAATCCCTATTACTTTCATATGATTACGTCATTAGCTAAGAACTATAATTTTAATGTTAAAACAACCTATGAAAAACTGCCTAAAAAAATCCAAAAAGTAATTCTTTACGGCAGTGGACGTAAGAAAATTGATTTCACCTATATTGGTCAAAAAGGGCAAACCTTCCAACGTACCCATGTTTTTGAGGGTATTGTGCATAATATGGAGCGTCGTTATAAAGAAACAGATTCTAATAAAGTCCGCGAAGAATTAACCAAGTTTATGTCGGTTGAGCAATGCCCTGATTGTGCGGGTGCACGGCTAAATGAAGCGGCTCGTAATGTGTTTATTACCGATAAGGACTTATCAGAAATCACAGCCATGTCAATTGGATGCACTTATGATTTTTTTGACCAATTAGACCTGCCTGGCAAACAGGGGAAAATTGCGGAGAAAATCCTACATGAAATTAAATTGCGT
>JAGLBQ010000029.1 GCA_023146675.1 Cocleimonas sp.
GTGATGAGTGTGTTATACAGTGGCAATAAATCAGCTAATTCTTGTTCCATTGGTGGAATTTCAACAACAATACGCTGATAAATAATGCCATTTGTGCCTGCATTGTATTGAGTTAATGACTGTTGATTGCTTAGCGTTGATTGTTTGCCTTGGATGTTTTTAATATCCGTTTTAACATCTTCCAAGCCAACTTTAGGCAGAATTTCTGGATCATCGTCTTGTTCTTGACGAGCTTTTAAATCAGAGGCTAGTTTAACCGTTGCTTGTTTTTCAGTGTCAGTCATTGCCGCTTTAATCGTCGCTAGGCGCTGTGCCTCATTCGTATCTTCTTGTTGATTTTTTTCAGCATCAGGTGACATAACTAGGCGCACACGATGTGGATTTTCTAACAATAGTTTACGTGTGATGTTTTTAATATAGTCAGGGTCTTCAATATTTTTATAAAGTTGCTCAATCGCGGAATCAAGATCAAGCACGGCAACGGGATCCGCATTATAAAGGGCAGGGGAGATGGCTTTCATAATCAACTGCAAGCCATAAGGATAATGACTACCTCCTACCTCACGCTGTGATAATTCAATCTGATGCAAGATAGATTCTAACTGCTCTTTAGGGACGCCATTTTCAACAATATCTTTTAGCACACCCATAATCAGCGCTTCAACGGCATCGGCACTTTCTGCCTCAGACCCTTCCAGTCCGCAGGCAAAACAGCCTTCTTTCATATCGCTATCATACCCACAAAGGGGTGAAGGTGACGTGCCAAGATCACTGGTTTCCAATGCTTTTTGCAGGGGGGATGCGCTATTGTTTAACAACACGGCAGAGAGTAATCCCGCCTCAAGATTGTCTTTAAGATTAGCGCTTTCACCCAATACCCAACCCATGACGATATGTGTCTTTTTACTGAGATCTTCTTCACCATCAAGCGCATAGCTGTCCTCGATTTGTTGAGGCTCTGTGTAACGGCTTACATTGGCAATGCTGAGATCAATATCTTCTTTTTCAAACTTGGATAAGGCTAATTCATCAATGCGTACTTGATGCTCACTCGCGGGTATATCGCCAGCAGTCATAATAATGGCATTAGAAGGATGATAATGACGCTTATGGAAGGCAACAAGATCATCGTGAGTCAGATTAGGAATATCACTTGGTTCACCACCACTATTAAAATGATAGGTATTATTAGGGTAAAGTGCCGTTTGTAAGGTTTGCCAAACACGGCTGACAGGAGAGCTCATCGCCCCCTTCATTTCATTAAAAACCACGCCCTTATAGACAAGGTTACTGTCGGGATTATCCGCTTCATCAAACTCTACACGCCAGCCTTCTTGACGAAAATCGAGATAATCAAGATTTGGAAAAAAGGCAGCATCGAGATATATTTGCAATAGATTATCAAAATCTTTACGATTTTGAGTAGCAAAGGGATAGGCTGTCCAATCGGTTGAAGTAAACGCATTCATGAAGGTATTTAATGAACGGCGCAACATCATAAAAAATGGATCACGCACAGGAAAACGATCACTACCACAAAGCGAGGTATGTTCCAAAATATGCGCCACACCTGATGAATCCTGTGGGACGGTCAAAAAAGCCACAAAAAAGACATTATTATCATCTTCAGAGTTTAGGTGAATATGCGTTGTGCCTGTGACTTTATGTTTATACTCCTCAAACGTGAGGTTGAGGGTATCAATTTTATGTTCACGGATTAGTTCGAAAGAAGGGGCTGATTTTGCTGTCGATTGAGACATGAATTTTTTATTATCCTTTAGATTTATTTGTGGCGAGCTATATTACAAAAAAATGATTGATAGCTCTAGTTGTTTCGGGGACTATCAAATGAGATATCGTCGGATTTTCTTGTTTCACCCTTGCTACGTTGGAGTGCAGGGGTTAGATCCTAATTTTGAATGCCAACGTACTTAATTTGTATTAACAGAGATTAATAAGCAGAAAGGAAGTAATGGAGTTTTTTCTTCTTTTGAGTAAATAGGCAGCATTGATCTGAGGTGGTGTAGAGGAACAGAAATTATGGTCATTTTTTTGATGAGATATGAAGTGGGTATGTATTGTAATCCATTGTTTTAAACGTTTGTGTTTTTTAGAGTAGAAAAAAAAGAGTCTTTTTTGATCAGGCTGAGTAGTTACCTTCATAGTTAAGTTACGACTGTATAGCGGGTTTGCTTTGACAAATAAGAATTTGACACCTATATATTGTAGCGATGTCATATGTGCGATTTTTTAGCAACATATTTCAATGTATTTCATTAAAAATTATGAGTTGTACTATGAAAAAAATAATTTTCACAGCGTGTCTTTCTATTTGTCTAATATCTACATCATGGGCTGACAATGGGCTTGCTAGCTTAACAGATAAGCTAAATGCAATTACTAAAACGGCTTTTGCAGAAAAATCAAAACAGATGGCTGTTAAGGTTAATCTAGCAGGCAAGCAGCGCATGTTGACGCAGAAAATGACAAAAGAATCATTGTTAATTGCTTTAAATATAGATTCGCCTAAGAACAAAAAGAACCTTGAGGCAACGGTAGCACTCTTTGAGAAAACGCTAAAAGGGTTACAAGTAGGTGATAAATCGTTAGGTCTTACAAAAACAACCAATAAAAATATTCTCAAGCAGTTTAAAAAAGTGACGGTATTATGGGATGATTTTAAACCTAATATTGAAAGTATTTATCGTGATGGCGTTAGTGTTGCCATGTTGCAAAAGATAGCCAAACAAAACGTACCACTCCTTGATGAAATGAATAAGGTGGTAGGGCTATACGAAGAAAGTAGCGGTGCTGATCTTAATGAGCTGGCAACAGTGATTAATCTTTCAGGCAATCAACGTATGTTAACGCAGAAAATGAGCAAAGAACTACTACTCATCGCAGAAGGCATTGATGAGGTTAAAAATAGGGATAATTTAAACAACAGCATTAAATTGTTTGAGAAGACATTAGAAGGGTTGGTCAATGGTGATGCTGAATTGGGGTTGCCTAAAACAAACGATAAGAAAATACTAGCACAACTTGCAGAGGTAAAAAGTCTTTGGAGTAAGTTTAAGCCTGTCATAGAGAAAGGAGAGACAGAGCTGGAGTCGTTGAAAAAAGTGGCAGAATTAAATCCACCTCTTTTGAGTGCAATGAATAAGGTGGTTAAAATGTATGAGGTACAGTCAAACTAACCCAGCCCAGTGGCATATCTAGCAAAGGCTTTGCTATTAAACTCTGCTTTTCCTTTAATCATTGAACCCAGCGGGGCTGAGATACCATTTGTAGATTTTCATGGTGGAGATTCTAAAATCATAAGATTGATCAGTGACAGGGGTTGATTAGAGGTGGAAGTATTCTAAACAGCCTTGGTATATTGAATTTCAGACTCTAAAGTATGGCAAAATGAGAAGAAGTACCATTTGTTATATTTTATATCTGGACTTTATCTAGATCATGGAGAGGGAAATGAAAAGCAAAATTAAATTAGAACAAAGTTGGCTGGAACAGTTAGAGGATGAGTTTGATCAGCCTTATATGCAACAGTTAAAGCAATACCTAATGGAGCAAAAGGCAAATGGAAAGAATATTCTGCCAAAAAATTCTCTATGGTTTAATGCATTAAACAGCACGCCATTTGATAAGGTGAAAGTTGTGATATTAGGGCAAGATCCTTATCCTACAGCGGGACATGCACATGGCTTGTGTTTTTCTGTCATGCCAGAAGTAAAGCCATTACCTAAATCACTAGTCAATATTAATACCGAATTAATGGAAGATTTGCAGATAGATAATATGCATAGCGGATATTTACAGCCATGGTCAGAGCAGGGCGTATTGTTGTTGAATGCAGTATTGACAGTTGAGCAAGGTAATTCTAATGCGCACCAAGGGCAAGGATGGGAGCAGTTCACGGATAAAATTATTCACCTGCTTAATGATAAGAAAGAAAACCTAGTCTTTATCCTTTGGGGTGCTTACGCACAGAAAAAGGGTGTATTTATCGATCAAAAAAAGCATTTTGTGATTAAATCACCGCATCCATCGCCACTATCTGCTTATAGAGGTTTTTTTGGTAGTAAGCCGTTTTCGCAAGCTAATAATTATTTACAAAAAGCGGATCTACAAGGTATAGATTGGCAGGTCTGAACTTGGTGAGTGAGAGAGTGTGGTTGCTTTTTAAGTGATCTAATGAATCAAAAATATTGTTAGATATAGGTTAATTAAGGCATTCCATAGTAGGTGTTTTGCTTGAATATGGAATAAAAGTAAAATAAACAAAAAAAGACTTGAGTGAATGGATGCTGATCTATATAATGCGCCGCTCACTCAGACGAGAGGCAGTTAGTTAAACGGCTTTAAAGAAGA
>JAGLBQ010000290.1 GCA_023146675.1 Cocleimonas sp.
CCTTGGTGAAAATTAATATAACTTTCTTTAAGCTGCACCCGTCCCTCACGCAAACTTTTAACTTCCCAACCCCGCAATACAAGCCCTGCTTCATGAGTGTCTTCGATAAAATATTCGTGACGTGCAACTTTATTTGTGGCGATCATTTTGCCGCCATGTCCTTTTTTCTTTCGTTTCTTAGCCATAGCTGTATTATAGCCTCATTTCTTGTAAACTCTTACTTAAATTCCGTTTTCTAAGGAGATTAAGAATATCTATGTCCAATGTAAACCGCAGCGCTTTAGTCCCCTACAGCAGCGAACAAATGTACCAATTAGTTGATGATATTGCATCTTATAAAGAATTTTTGCCTTGGTGTGGTGATTCTGTAGAGCATAAACGCGATAACTCA
The DNA here is from genome assembly GCA_023146675.1 of Cocleimonas sp. Classification (GTDB taxonomy): domain Bacteria; phylum Pseudomonadota; class Gammaproteobacteria; order Thiotrichales; family Thiotrichaceae; genus JAGLBW01. The sequence continues at coordinate 392 of JAGLBQ010000290.1, forward strand.
ATGGTTGAAGCAACCGTTACCATTGCTAAAGGAAGCATCAATAAGGCATTTTCAACAAAAAATAGTCTACAGAAAAATGAGCTGATTGAAATGCAATTATTGGATGGTCCCTTTAGAAAACTGCATGGTTTTTGGCGTTTTGAATCGTTAAAAGAAAATGCGAGTAAAATATCGTTGGAGTTAGAGTTTGAGTTTTCTAATCGCTTAGTAGGGATAGCAATAGGGCCTATCTTTAATCAGATAGCAAATTCAATGGTTGATTCCTTTGTTGAAAGAGCACGAGTAAAGTATGGCTAATGAGATAATAGTAGAAGTTGTATATGCATTGCCTACAGAACAAACCTTACTTTCATTTGCTGCTAAAGAAGGCGTTAGTGTTAAAGATGCTATTCTCCAGTCAGGAATTTTAGAGCAATATCCAGAGTTAGATATTGAGACTATGGATGTGGGGCTTTTTGGTAAGCGAACCGCAATGAAAATAGCGTTGCGTGAAAAAGACCGTGTTGAAATCTATCGTCCACTTATTGCTGATCCAAAAGAAGTGCGCAAACGTCGTGCAGCAGAGGGTAAAAAAATGGGCAAGGGTGGGGGGTAAGGCGTAATTGGCAGGGAGCGGAGCATTTTTTCGCGTCTTCCGAGCACAAAAAAGACGCCTTAAGCGCCTTTTTTGTGCGAATAGGTAGGATCTATAAATTATTTATACTTAACTCCAATAATTTCATATTCACGATTACCATTTGGTGCAACCACAACGGCTTCATCACCATTTTCTTTGCCTATTAAAGCACGTGCTATCGGAGAAGATACAGCAATTCTATTTTCTTTAATATCTGCTTCAATATCGCCTACAATTTGATACGTCACTTCTTTTTCAGTTTCAACGTCTTCCAGTGTTACTATTGCGCCAAAAACTACTCGCTCACCCACATTTAAAGACTCAATATCAATAATATCAGCGGTTGAAAGCGCTGCTTCTAACTCTTGAATACGACCTTCGCAAAAACCTTGTTGCTCGCGTGCTGCATGGTATTCTGCATTTTCTTTTAGATCGCCATGCTCTCGCGCTGTGGCGATATCTTGAACGATTCTTGGTCTATCTACTGTTTTTAATTTGGCTAACTCTGCTTTTAACCTCGTCGCTCCCTTAGCTGTTACGGGTGCTCTATTCATTGTTATTTTCCTTTATTATTTGGTCTTAATTAACGAGTAATTTTGGTAGGTCGGATAAGCGATGGTGTTATCCGACTATTGTTTAATGCAAGTCCTGCAAGCGATAAACGACTTCGTCTTCAGTGTGCATCATTGCCTGACAGAGCGCCCAAGCACCTGTTATGGTGGTGGTGTAGGTCACTTTTCCTTGCAATGCTTCGCGACGAATTTCAAAAGAATCCTCTATCGCTTTTTTACCTTCAGTGGTATTAATAATCAAGTTAACTTGATTGTTTTTGATCATATCTACAATATGGGGTCTGCCTTCACGTACTTTTTTAACCACATCACAGTGAATATTAGCAGTGGATAAAATGCGGGCTGTGCCACGTGTGGAGCAAAGTTTAAACCCTTGTTTTATCAGCATATTAGCGACTTCTACAACGGAAGCTTTATCCGCTTCACGCACGCTAATAAAGGCTGTTCCTCCAGTAGGAAAATCAACACTCGCGCCGAGTTGTGATTTTTTATACGCTTCGGCAAAGGTTTTTCCGACCCCCATGACTTCGCCTGTTGATTTCATCTCAGGACCAAGAATAGGATCGACACCTTGGAATTTAATAAAGGGGAACACCGCTTCTTTAACACAGAACATGTCAGGAATAATTTCCTCAAGCTCCCCTAATTCTGCCAATGTTTTTCCAGCCATTACTTGTGCTGCTATTTTTGCTAGCGGTCTGCCTGTTGCTTTAGAAACATAAGGCACAGTACGTGATGCGCGTGGGTTAACCTCTAGCACGAAAATAGTCTCACCCTGAATGGCAAATTGTACATTCATTAAGCCAATAACATTTAACGCCAATGCCATACGCTTTGATTGATCACGTAACTGATCTTGAATATCGGCACTTAATGAATACGGTGGCAATGAACAGGCAGAGTCACCTGAGTGAACCCCTGCTTGTTCAATATGCTGCATAATGCCGCCGATTAACACGTCTTTACCATCACAAATCGCATCAACATCCACTTCAATCGCATCATCTAAAAAGCGATCTAGTAATACAGGTGAGTTATTGGATACTTTGACTGCTGTTTCCATATAATGCAGTAAATCTTCTTCGGTATGAACAATTTCCATACCGCGCCCACCCAGTACAAAGGAAGGCCTTACCACTAAGGGATAGCCAATTTCTTTTGCTAATGCGGCACTACCTTCGACACTGGTCGTTGTGCGGTTGGGTGGCTGTTTTAAATTTAACTTATGCATCATTTGCTGAAAGCGTTCACGATCTTCTGAAAGATCAATCGCATCAGGTGAGGTGCCTATAATGGGTGTTCCTGCATCTTCTAGACCTTCTGCCAATTTTAGGGGTGTTTGTCCGCCGTATTGTACAATCACACCTTTTGGTTTTTCTAAATCGACAATTTCTAACACATCTTCTAGTGTTAATGGCTCAAAATAGAGGCGATCAGAGGTATCATAATCCGTTGAAACTGTTTCAGGATTGCAATTTACCATAATGGTTTCATAGCCATCCTCACGCATCGCAAGTGCCGCATGGACGCAACAATAATCAAACTCAATTCCTTGCCCAATACGATTTGGTCCACCACCCAAAATCATAATTTTATCTTTATCGCTGGGTTCCGCCTCACATTCTTCTTCATAAGTTGAATACATATACGCTGTATCGGTTGAAAACTCTGCGGCACAGGTATCAACACGCTTATAAACAGGACGCACCCCTAATTCGTGACGATGTTTACGGAGTTCTTTCTCTTTAACATTTAATACGCTTGCTAAACGACGATCTGAGAAACCTTTGCGTTTAATAGCAAACATTTCATCTGCATCAATATCATTTAATAAACGCTTTGATAAGTCTTTTTCAATTTCAACTATTTCTTCAATTTGTGTTAAAAACCAAGGATCAATAGAGGTATAGTCAAAAATCTCTTCCAAACTCATGCCAAAACGAAAGGCATCTGCCACATAGAGAATACGTTCGCCTGATGCTTCGGTTAATTCACGACGAATAATATCTTTGGCATCAGTTGCTTTTAAATTTACACGTTCATCCAGACCATCAATAT
>JAGLBQ010000291.1 GCA_023146675.1 Cocleimonas sp.
AGTTATGGCATCATGAAGGTCGTCGTGCTCGTATGGCTACATCTATGATGGCACCTGACTATACGCACTGGCATGGTACTTATGATCTTGCTAAGCACTTCTACACCAAATATGTACCTGAATTAGAAAAATTAATTCAAAAAGGTGAGGCATCTAAAGATGCGAAGAAGCAAGCGGCTGCTAAGACGCTAAAAGCTGAGCTAGATAAAGTGCTTAACTCTAAGAACCATATGTGGTACTTAGATAAAATGACGGAGAAGCAAAAAGCAATCCGTAAAGCTGCTACTGAAGACTTTAAGAAACAGTACGCTAAGTAAATTGTTTACTATAGTTTAAGTAAGCACAGCCCTCTTCCAAATTATTTTGGCTGGGGGCTTTTTACTGCCTAATACCAAAAGGCATTATTTAAAAAAGGTCATATAAATTATGAAAAAACTATTGAATATAGGGCTACTACCTATTGTGATTTTATCATTCAGCCTAAGTGTCTACGCTGATACGAAAACAGAACAGCCTGCAACAGCCACTGCATCTAGTACTAGCAGTTTATCTGCTGAGCAGAGCATTCTGAAAGAAGCAGACCAATTATGGGCTGATAAAAAAATTGATGAGGCAATTGCTGCCTATAAAAAAATAATTGCAGAACATCCTGATAATAAACATACATACCAACGCCTTGCCAGCCTCTATTTATTAAATAATAAAGCCTCAAGCGCGATCCCTGCCTATCAGGATGCTATTATTCATGATCCACAAAATGCCAAGCTATTTGCATCAATGAGTATTGCCTATTTACATCTAGGAAAATATGCAATGGCAAAAGCAATGGCTAATGAAGCGGTAACACTTGATCCTGCAATGGAAAATGCCAAGAAAATCATTAGTTACGCTGATAGAAAGGTGGAAATATTAAAACAAGCAGCCAAGGCAGATCAAGCCAAAATGCCCACACATGATGCCGCTTTCTTAAAGAAAGGAATGGACGCCACTGAAAAACCAGCCTCTGCTTCTTTGCCAAAATAATAGACTTAGGTCACCAATTTGGCTACCAACTTAAAGCGGGATAGATGTATTAATGTAGGTTAGATTTTATTGCATAGCAATAAAACGTCACCCGACAAAGCAAAAACGTCGGTGACGTTATCTCGCGACGCTCGATAAGCTGACCCGACCTACACTTTTCTGTCCCAACTTAAATTGCTAGCTCCCTCTCATACCTTTAAGGCATCCTATGAAAAACACCCTAACAACTATTATCTTACCTTGTATGCTAGCGCTCAATCTTGCCTCATGCAGTCAATACGAAAGTACTGTTTTTGCGGGAGATTATCGCTATTATTCAGGTATTGGTGAGTTTTTTGATTGCAAAACTGGCGTTAAATATTATCTCGGAAAACAAGGGGTAAACAAGGAACTAAAGGAAAAATATCTAGCCTTAAAGCTAGATGAAAAAGATGATGTCTATTTAAACGTTGAAGGCTACCTAATGGAAGAATCACCAGAGGATACGCTGATTCCCTCAACTATTTTTATCGCAACAGAGTTTATTAGCTTTGATACCTCTCGTGGTTGCGAAGTAGGCAGACGCGTAGGGCATTAGGCATATACACTGAGTTTTACATATCACCCACGTTCTTTTTGCTGTATAAAACTGAGGCTGAGTTAACTAGTCAACTCCACTCCCTATAAAGGTGCTATTTAGGAGTGATAATTTTAGTTTTCAGCTGAATAAAATAGTCATTACTATATTTTGACTGATGACAACAGTATTCAATAATTATTTCATTTACGCTAGGTGAATAATGCCAAAAAACAACCACATTAGTATCAAAACTGAATGTCTACCTCAGTGTGCTTCCTGTCGTGTTAGGGAAAGAGCACTCTATAAACAAGTTCCAAAAGACTCCTTAGCTAACTCGCAGCAATATCGTAAATACCAACTCAGTTTAACCCCCAAAACAACCTTATATTCTGCGGGAACCAGACCTGAATTTCTTTACACGTTATACGAAGGCTGGATGGCACTTTACCAATCAACCTCTAGTGGAAAACGTCAGATTATATGCTTCTCATTACCAGGTGATTTCATCGGCTTTCAGGCAAATGGAAACGGTAATATTATGCATTCTGCCTTTTCACTAACTAACGCTACACTTTGCGCATTTCCACGTAGCAGAATAAAACAAATGTTTGAAGAACAACCCATGTTGACCACCCAGTTATCATTGATGGGTTCACGTGACTTAACATTATGCCAACACCATTTAATGTCGGCTGGTCGAAAAGATTCTCACGAAAGCGTTGCTTTTTTATTGTTAGAATTATTTCATCGTGCAAAAAAACGCATCCCTCAAGATTTTAATGAAGCAGAAAACTCAATCGCATTTCCATTAACACAAGAAGAAATCGGTGATGCGGTTGGGATTACCAATGTGCATGTTAATCGCATTGTTCGTGAATTTATGCGTGACGGACTCATTCATTGTCAACACAGAAAGCTAACTATCCGTAATGAAGAAAAGCTATCTGAAATTGGGGATTTTGATATTGGTATTATTTCCAGCAACTTTTTAATCTAAATAAATTTTTATTTCCCCTTTTCTTTTGGCATTTATAGGTACGACCTGTATTTCATAAATCACTAATATTATTATATACTTAAATGATCACTATATAGTAAACATTGATCTACATTAACTATTAGAATCTGCATAATAGCTATACTCCTGTAAATATAACTTTTTAAGCTGATAAATTATATTAATTAGCACTTGTAAAAATACAGTTTTTTGGGCGGGGTAGACTAACAACTTAAAGCGGGATAATTCCGAAAAGATCGATAGAGATACTACATACGCATCTCTATCGATAATTAACTAATTGAATTATAGTAATCTCGCCTTAAATTGATAGTGATAAGCTATCAGAGAAACAAACACTCTCCATATAGCCTCCCACCTAAAATACCATCGCTAGGAGTTTAGGATACAGATGACAATATGTAGTTTAGTAATACAGACCAAGCCTGACCACCTTAGAGCAGTGAATAAATCGCTTGTCAACATGGATGGCATAGAAATCCACACTCAAAACCAGCAAGGCAAACTTGCTATCACCATTGATCATCCTAGTCGTGAATATTGCAGCAAAGCAATGACTGACATTACCCATATAGACGGCGTTATGAGTACCTCGCTGATCTTTGAGTATCAAGAAGATCAGGATGATTTTTAATCCCCCCCCCACACACACAACCAATGAAATTAACCCAATCTCAAAACACCTTTTAGAGCTAGGAGGAATTTAAATGAAGCAATCAAGGCGTGACTTTATAAAGTCACAGGCGGTCGTAGCAGCGGCAACAACAGCAGGTCTGAGTTTATCTGCAACACAATTAGCAAGTGCTAAAGGTGATGATGTCCAAGAAGACATCAAGTGGGACAAGATCCCCTGTCGATTCTGTGGTACAGGCTGTAGCGTGTTAGCAGGAACACGTGAGGGTCGTATAGTGGCAACACAGGGAGATCCCGACTCTGATGTCAACAAAGGCTTAAACTGTATCAAGGGATATTTTCTATCCAAAATAATGTATGGAAAAGATCGGCTTACTACCCCTTTGCTGCGAAAAAAAGATGGCAAATATAGTAAAGATGGCGACTTTGAGGAAGTCTCATGGGATGAAGCTTTTGATATTATGGCTGAGAAGTGGAAAGCTACCCTCAAAGAAAAAGGACCATCAGGTGTGGGTATGTTTGGCTCTGGTCAGTGGGCAATTTGGGATGGCTATGCGGCCTCTAAATTTATGAAAGCAGGGCTACGTTCTAATAATCTTGATCCAAATGCACGTCACTGTATGGCATCCGCAGTTGGTGGATTTATGCGCGCGTTTGGTAGTGATGAGCCAATGGGAAGTTATGATGACTTGGAGCATGCCGATGCCTTTGTGCTTTGGGGCGCCAATATGGCAGAGATGCACCCTATTCTCTGGTCACGCTTGGTAGACACCCGCTTGACTCGCGAAGGTGCGGAAGTACATGTTTTATCTACCTATACCCATCGTAGTTTTGAGTTAGCCGATAATGGTATGATTTTCGAGCCTCAAACTGACCTGATTATCGCCAACTATATCGCTAATTATATTATTCAAAATAAAGCCTATGATAAGCAATTCCTAGCAGATCACGTTAATATCAAAAAAACAGTGACCGATATTGGTTACGGTTTACGCCCTGAGCATCCTTTAGAGAAAAAAGCGAAAAATCCAGGCAAGGGCAAATTGTCCAACATGAGTTTTGATGAATATGCCAAAGCTGTCTCTAAATATACACTGGAATATAGCTCTGAAAAATCCAAAGTTCCTGCCGAGCAATTAGAGCGCTTAGCTAAGGTCTATGCAGACCCCAAGAAAAAAGTGATGTCACTGTGGACAATGGGAATGAATCAACATACGCGTGGCGTATGGATGAACGGTCTGGTTTACAATATCCATTTATTAATGGGTAAGATTGCCGAACCTGGCAATAGCCCCTTCTCACTGACAGGACAACCATCTGCTTGTGGTACTGCACGTGAAGTAGGTACCTTTGCACATCGACTTCCTGCCGATTTAGTGGTTAAAAAAGCAAGTCATCGTAAGGTTGCTGAAAAAATATGGAAACTACCAGAAGGAACCATTAATCCTAAAGTGGGCTATCACGCCGTCTTAATGCAGCGCATGCTAAAAGACCGCAAAATGAACTGCTATTGGCAACAGTGTAATAACAATATGCAAGCAGGTCCTAATATAAACGAGGAAATGCTACCTGCGTGGAAAGATCCCGCTAACTTTATTGCCGTTTCTGATCCTTATCCTACCGTTTCTGCGATCAGTGCTGACCTAATTCTACCAACAGCAATGTGGGCAGAAAAAGAAGGTGCCTTTGGTAATGCAGAAAGGCGCACCCAGTTCTGGCGACAGCAAGTTAAAGCACCAGGTGAATCAAAATCTGACTTATGGCAGATTATGGAATTCTCCAAACGCTTTACCGTTGAGGAAGCATGGGGTGAAGAGTTAGTTGCCAAAACACCAGAACACAAAGGCAAAACACTGTATCAAGTGTTGTTTAAAAATGGGCAGGTCGATAAATTCCCTTATAAAAGCGACACTGTGCAAGATGAAGAAAAGCGTGTCTATCAAAATGATGAATCCAAGCATTTTGGCTTCTATGTACAAAAAGGTTTATTTGAAGAGTATCGTCGTTTCCAGACAGAAGGACCAAAGCCTGGACATGATCAAGCACCCTTTGACACCTATCATAAAGTACGTGGTTTACGCTGGCCTGTCGTTGAAGGCAAAGAAACATTATGGCGCTACCGTGAAGGCTATGATCCTTTTGTTAAAAAGCTTAATCCTAAGGTTAAAAAAGGCGATGTCTATTTTTACGGTCAAAAGGACGGTAAAGCCAATCTGATTTTTGCTCCATATGAACCACCTCATGAAACGCCGAATGAAGAATATGACATGTGGTTATGTACGGGACGATTGCTGGAACATTGGCATACAGGAACCATGACTAATCGTGTACCAGAGCTGCATAGAGCCGCGCCTGACGCGCTGGTTTATATGAACCCTAATGATGCAAAAAAACGTAATTTGAGGAATGGTTCAAAGGTAAAAATCATCAGCCCACGCGGTGAAATTACCACCCGAGTCAATGTTCGTGGTCGTAATAAAATGCCCGAAGGCATGGTGTTCGTACCCTTCTTTGATGCGCGCCGTCTTGTTAATAAATTAATTATTGATGCAACGGATCCACTCTCGAAAGAAACGGATTATAAAAAATGCGTTGTTAAAGTTATTAAGGCATAGGAGGAGTAGAAGATGAAAACTAAAATTAATACAGGCGTAAAAACCCTTTTATTCAGTCTAGGCTTACTGACGCTTCAACCTAGCTTAGTATTTGCAGCAGACCCTGTGTATTCATTACGAGGGGATGTGGCGATGGATGAAATATCAGAAATGATACCCAATCGGCGTGCAATGGCGGTAGATGGTGGAATAAGTGTCACCTTTGAAGATCAACCACCCTTGATCCCCCATAATATTGACAAAACACGCATTACCTTGCATGAGAATAGTTGTTTAAGCTGTCATAGCAAAAAGAACTTCAAAGAAACCAATGCAGTCAGACCACCTAAAAGCCATTATATGACGCGCAAAGATAGCAAACTAAAGAAAATATCAACAGGACGCTATTTTTGCACTCAATGCCATGTAACACAGGCATATACAAAGCCTTTAGTCGGCAATGACTTTAAAAACTAATTTGGAGGAAGTTACAGTGACATATACCAACAAACCGTCCTTATTAGGACGTCTCATCATCTTACTTGTAATTGGAGTTTTTTCTTCATCCATTGCCAGCGCAGAAGATTTAAAAGCACTAGAGAAATGTGAAACCTGTCATAGCAAACAAGCCAGCGAGTTTCAAGAAAGTGTTCATTACATCAATCGCTCAGGTGTACAAGCAACGTGTAATAACTGCCATGCAAATAAGAAACATAAAAACGGTGTAAATGCCAGTAAAGTAGTCAAAAAGCCCCGTATTGAAATGGTAGCGAGTGAATGGAAGCGTTTAAAGGATAATAACTCCAAAGAATGTAAAACCTGCCACTCACCCATGGCAATGGACTTAGCGAAGCAAGAGCCACGGAGTGTCGCAAGACATGAAGAAAGCTTTGATGCTGGCAATACTTCTTGTATCAACTGCCATCAGGGAATATCACACTATCTGCCTGACGGATGGGAAAAGCACAAGAAAGCTATCAAAGATAAAAAATGATATGTAACTAAATATCAACCCTAAAAAACCCCTGTCAATATGATAGGGGTTTTTTGATGGAGCTCTTTACTTTACTTTCAGTCCCTCTCTCTCCCTATACGGTATTCAACGTAGGATGAACATGATTAATTCTAGTCACCGCAACCAAACAAGCTGCTTGCTCCATTGCTCCTCGCGAGTGTGTAAAGTTTTCAAATAGCGGCAAAACCATTTTGGCAAATTCAATATCATCAAAAGCAATATCACGAAATGTTTCAATCAATGCTTTTTTAGCAGCACTAGCTGAGAGCGGTTTTAATCCTGTGTTTATACGATCTGCTGGAAGTCTTCCAGGTGGTAATTCATAGAGCCAACGACGTAATAATTGTTGCAATGTATCCCTATCAGCAGGGAGATTATCTGGGTGTTCTGGTAGTCCTGTGCCTAGTTCATTCCGTGCTTTAATTTGTTTTGCTTGATCTTTTTTTCGCATACTTGCCATCACAGGCAATTGAGGCTTCCAACGGGCAGTGGTTGAATAACGGTGATATAACGACCATAAAATACGCACCACAAAACCGCGTAGCTCACGGTCTGGGCTTTCTGTTAGTTGGAATAATGACTCAGGTAATTGGAATTTTTCATGCTTTTGAATAATCTGCATTCCCAGTTGGCGCGTTTCTGGTTTTTTGGATTCACAAAAGCTATACACTGCGCTGGATTCAAGCTGTGATGCATCAATACGATAGCGCCTATTTTCTGCTTCTGCATCCACTAATAACGCTTTACTAACAAACTCACGAATTTCATTATATTTAGATTCACACAGCTCAATTAAATCAGCCGAAGGCGGTTGCCATGCGGCAAATTCATAGTGAGAAAATTCTAAGGCTAATTGACGTAGCGTGGTATGTTTATGCTGGAAAAACGGCTTGAACTGTTCAAAAGTGGCAAAACTTGCAGGAATCTCAGCCCCAGGATCAACGGGTCGATCAGTTAATTTCAAGCAAATATCAGGATGATGATGGCGGATATATTCAATCGCAAACTTGCTGATGGGTGAATCAGGCTTTTCGCTTGCCATTCCCCATAAGTTTTGACAACCTTCAACCATACTACCTGCTGAAAACTCACGTTCTTCGCCTGCCATTTTTTGCAAAAATGCTGTTTCTGAAATGATATTAAGTGCCGATCCTTTTTCAATCAGTACTTCTGCTTTAACTTGTTTACTGCCCTTGCGCCCATTGCCATACATAGGCGATCCTTCATCACCAATGACTAAGAAGTCTAGCTTGCCATTCACTGCTTTATGATTTTTACCGTTCGCAGCATTCACAATGGTTTGCGCTTCTTTGCGCGTCATGGTTTTCAACTTGCCTGTAAAGAGATAGGTCATTTCATCAAGATCTACATTTTTATCAACCTCACTCGCACCATCATCCAAAGACTCAGCAACATCATCCTGCTTGGCAAAGTCGGCAGGCAAAAAGGCTTTAATCATTAGTTCAACCGCAAAATGATGGTATTCCTCTTCTTCACGATTCACTAAGGTCATTAACCATTCAAAACCTAAATTTTTGGGACTAAAACGACGTATATCAGAAAGCCATTCTCTTACTTGCTCTGCTAAATATTCGTTAAAGTTTAGCTGCTGCGCCCATATTTTATCTGATTGCTTAAGTATTTTAATAAAATCAGCCTTATTCCAGTCAGGCTCGTAGACTAATGCTTGGTAATACTCCAATGGCAATATTTCAGCTTTAATACTGCTATTATCTATCCACGCTATAATTTGATCAGAAAATAAAGGATTCAATAACGCTGTTTGAACAAACTCAGAGGGCAATTGATTAATATTCAACTGCCCTAGGTTCTCAATAATAAATGCGCTAACCTCATCTGCTTGATCATGCGCTGGCTCTAATTGCTCGGCAATGCTCTGAAAATAATTGATACCCAGTTTTTTTAATGGGTGTAGCTCCAACAAATATTTGCTTACAAAACGAAAGCTAGATTCTGTTGTATTAATCAGGCGTTGCTGAAACCATTTTGCACTTAGTTCTTTGCGACCAAAATATTCACGTAATGCTTTTTCTGCAAAGTTATAATGCTGGCTTTTTTCTAATAGCTCCCCCCAAAGTGACAGACCAATATCATTACGTGGATGACGCTCAGCAATCAATAACTGTACTAATTTAACGATATTGACATTCGTATTGATAGATAATCGACGTAGCTCCGAGAGAGGCAAATCACGCGCATGGGATTTAATATAGGCAATAGCGTATTGCTGTGCCTTATTATCCTTTGATTCAAG
>JAGLBQ010000292.1 GCA_023146675.1 Cocleimonas sp.
CCCCCTAGGTAACAACTATAGGGCATTAACGAGACTGAAACAGCCTTCCTTGTGATGCAATGTAAAAGTTTACTTCGAAGATGGCGCAACGCCACCCTTGATCCTAAGATCATTCGCTAGACTTTTCATGGGTGAAGATTTTAAACTAAAAGCTGGCTTAGAGGTTATATAATCCTGACAAGTGGTATTTATTTCACCTTATTATTTGATAATTCCAGTCATTAGCTTCTCCTTCTACTGGCTTAAAATGCTCCACTGCCATATCAACAAACGCTCTTACCTTCGCTGATAAATGTTTACTCGAAGGATAAAGCAAAGAAATGTCTTCCATCTTAGGTCGCCAATCATCAAGTATTATTTTTGCTTCCCCTTTTCTAATTGCATCTCCCACAATAAAGGTAGGAAGTGACGCTACTCCCATTCCATTAATCATTGCATCACACATTAGTGTGCCATTATTTGATGCTAATGGGCTATTAATCGCTATCTGTTGCTTTTCTCCTTTGGCATTTTCTAGCGTCCAATATTTCACCGAGTCACTATAAGTGTAGCGAATACACTGGTGATTTTTTAGATCACTGGGAGTTTTTGGCTCACCGTATTGCTGTAAATAATCAGGAGATGCGCACAGAACAATATGGCAAGGAGCAAGCCGTCTAGCAATAAGGCTAGAGTCTTTTAGTGTGGCAATGCGTAATGCAAGGTCATAGCCTTCTTCAACTAAATCAATTTGGCGGTCATTTAAACTAATATCAATCATGACATTCGGGTATTTTTGTTGATATTTTGCCAATAATTTTCCCATATAGCGGATTCCAAATGACATGGGTGCATTAATTTTCAATGTACCACGGGGTTCTATGGTTAAACCTGAAACCACGCATTCCGCTTCTTCAACGGATTCTAAAATTAATTTTGCACGTTCATAAAAAGCGATACCTGCTTCTGTAGGATTTAGTCGTCGCGTGGTGCGATTTAAAAGTCGCCCGCCAAGATGCGCCTCAAGCTTTGCTAGCTGCTTGCTTACTGCACCTTTAGAAAGATTTAACTGATCAGCAGCGAGGCTAAGTTGTCCTGACTCTACTATATGACAGTAGAGATTCATTGCACCTAATCTATCCATTTACACCTCTCTTTTTTGTTTCCAAGATGGAAACTATAAGTTTATATTTTTCCTATTTATTCCTTTTGAAGCATTTTTTATACTAGATTCATTACATCAAACAAGCAAGAGAGAAAGAGTATCAATCAGATTACAGCTTTACTCACTTAACAGGTGGAGACAACCATGAACAAAGATGTTAAAAAAATTATTACAGGTGTTAAAACATCCGATGGCAAAGGGGTTCAACTCACCCGCCTTATTGCATCACCTGCACTAGAAATACTGGATCCTTTTTTGTTAATGGATGCTTTTGGGTCAGCGGAACCTCAAGATTATATCGGCGGATTTCCTCCACATCCTCATCGAGGCTTTGAAACCGTCACGTATATGTTCGCAGGAAAAATGCGCCATAAAGACAGTGCGGGAAACTCTGGCATTATTGAAACAGGTGGCGTGCAGTGGATGCGAGCAGGTAAAGGAATTATCCATTCCGAAATGCCTGAGCAAGAGGAAGGCTTGCTCTCAGGTCTGCAATTATGGGTCAACTTACCCGCCTCTCATAAGATGTCTCCTCCGAGTTACCAAGAGATTAGCAAAGCGGATATACCAACAGAAATCAGAGATAACACCTGTTTTTTAAAAGTGATTGCTGGTAAAACTAAAAATGCAACTCAAGGCATTATTAATAATGACTTAGTGGATCCACTTTATTGGGATATTCACCTTTCTGAGCACGCTATTTTTAATGATGAAATCCCCAGAGGTCATAATGCATTTATTTATGTGATTAAAGGAACGGTAAAAATTAACACGACAAACATTAGCCAAAAGCAACTCGCGGTACTCAGTGACGGCGGCAGTCAGATAGAAATACAGGCTGAACCATCTGCTCGATTTTTATTAGTTGCGGGTAAACCACTGAATGAACCTGTCGCAAGAGGGGGTCCCTTTGTTATGAATACAGATGATGAAATTAAACAAGCATTTGCTGATTATGAGTCAGGATCATTAGCTTTGAGTATCTAGCATTTGGAATGTGAACCTAAAATAGGCTTCCTTGTATCTTTAAAAACTAATTTACTACTTTATAGAGTCGATAGCTTTAGTCTCGCTTACCATAGAGATCGCTAATTTTTGCAATAACTCATCCACCATTGCTTCACTATGCGATGCTGACAGCGTTACCCGTAACCGTGCCGTATTAACTGCAACCGTTGGTGGTCGAATCGCGGAAACCAGCAATCCGTTGTCTAATAAACGTTGACTAATAGCAACCGCTTTTTCACTACTGCCTATCATGATGGGTTGAATGGCGGTATCTGAGGGCATTAACTCTACCCCCTGCTCTATTGCGCCTTGTTTAAAGCGTTTGATTAATTGCTGTAATTTTTCTCTACGCCATGTTTCTTTTTGGATTATTTCAAGACTAGTTAGCGTTGCAGCAGCAATCGCAGCAGGCATTGCAGTGGTAAATATATGACTGCGTGCGGTTTGGATTAGGTATTCTATCAATTCTTCCGAACCTGCAATAAAAGCACCTGCTGTGCCGACTGCTTTGCCTAATGTTGCCATTAAGATAGGCGCATCACCCTGCCCTAACTGCTGTTGTTGCAA
>JAGLBQ010000293.1 GCA_023146675.1 Cocleimonas sp.
AAAATAAAGGCTTGCAAGGTGATGACTAAAATATGGAAGATTGCCCATAACGTTCCCAATGCAATTTGTGCTGGCATTGCCCATGCTGAGAAGGCTAATAAAGCGATCAACAAGAACAGTAATTCACCTGCAAACATATTTCCAAATAAACGCAAACCTAAGCTAACTGGCTTTGCGATTTCTTCGATTAAGGTCATGACAATATTGACAGGGATTAAAAATTTGCCAAAGGGATGGAACAAAAACATCTTTGTATAACCCCAAATACCTTTGTGTTTGATATTATAGAAAATAATTAATCCAAAGACTAAAAGAGCAAGTGCAAATGTGGTATCTAGATTCGTTGTGGGAACGACTTTAAAATAGACATGGTGAGGATCGGCTCCAAATAAACTAGCAACACCGCCAACTAAAGAAGGAACAAGATCCACAGGCAGCAAGTCCATTGCATTCATTAGGAAGACCCAAGAAAAAATGGTTAGCGCAAGAGGACCAACCCATTTATCTGCTTCGGGAAAAATATCTTTGATTTGCTGGTTTACAAACTCAACCAACATTTCTAGCACGTTCTGCGCCCCTGTTGGTTTGTCTGCATCTAAACTTTTACCGACTTTCCAGCCTACATACGCTAGACCAGACGCTAGCAAGACACTCACTAGAAATATATCAATATGAAAAACACTAAAATCTATTACACTTCCTTCGCCTAGCGTGCCAATCGACATATTTGTCAAATGGTGGTTTATATATCCAACTGGATCAGAAATTGCAGCAGCATTTGATTCACTCATGCCTACACCCTATGATTAAATTAAAATTTTGTTTAGCTGATATTTTTTAAAGGACGCTTGAATAGTCCAATAACCCCAGTATCATTACCGTTAACGCTCCAGCCAAGAGCTATCAAAACGATCTCTATAATCTTTATTAAAAAAGCAAACCATCTGATCTATATCAAATGATTTTATAATAACATTAGCTATTATTTATTTGTTCAACTTTTGCATGTCTTGTGCCGAAAATCATATAGGCCAACTGCGCTACAGCAAATGTACCTAGCAATGGGGGGGGGAGCAAGTGAATAGCACCCATACCAAATCCAAACATAATCAGTACAAAAACAAAACGTTGCACCACGCCAAGATAAAGTGTCAGCACACCCGCATCAGGATTACTCTTTGCCATTTCCCCTGCCCGATCAAGGCGACGAGATAACAGCATGGTATTAACTAAAGCCGTCCCACCGCCATAGGCAGCAGCTAACAGACCTGCATCACTATAGTAGTGATAAGAAGCAGCCATGCCCACAATAATCAGGGTAGCTTGTATTAACAGCAGTTTTCGCACGTAAAAACTCTATAAAATTGGGTTTAAAGTCTAACACTCAGTCAGCGTATAATCTGACGAATTCAGTGCAACAGTAGCAATCCTAAAACACTACATCGATAGCAACACAGCCCACTTGAACAGCTTCACCTTACGCATCCGTTAAGTGTATATGCGCGGAAGTCTAACACTCTCTTTCGCCACACTCAATCAATTAAGCGCCCATTAATGTTTTAATACTGAGTAAAAACAAACCTCTCATTAAAAAATAGAGACTCTTTTCAAATCTAGCCAAGCCAACGA
>JAGLBQ010000294.1 GCA_023146675.1 Cocleimonas sp.
TCAAGCTGTTGGTTTAACAATACTAAAATCTGCTCTGTTTCTTTTTTATCTTTGGATTTTAGTGGCTCAATAGGCTGAGTATACACATCATGTTGTTTATGGATTGATATTATTTGATTGTTTAGCGAGAGGTAATCTAAGGCTTGATCTGTGGAATCAGCATTTGCAGAATGAGTGACTACCGCAATAACAAGCATCAATAAACTGATAATCCTTTGGTATGTATTCATCTTATTTTCCAATTATTTTAAATACTTAAAGCTAAGCTATTCTTTCAAAGAAGTAATAAATAGTAATTTACGATGATGATTAGCAAATAAAGAACTAAAGGAAAGACTAAAAAACAAACAGACTATTTTTAGAGATGAATTGAAATATCGGGTATCCTCTATACTATGAAATCTATCCCTGAAAACACCCGTGTGATCGTCGGCATGTCTGGCGGTGTTGATTCTTCTGTCGCTGCGCTGTTGTTATTACAACAAGGCTATCAGGTGGAAGGTCTGTTTATGAAAAACTGGGAGGAGGATGATACTGAGGAGTATTGTACTGCAACCACTGATTTGGCTGATGCACAGTCCGTGAGTGACCAGCTAGGCATTAAGCTGCATACGGTGAATTTTTCTACTGAATACTGGGATCGTGTTTTTGAGTATTTTTTAGAGGAGTACCGCTCAGGGCGTACCCCTAATCCTGATATTTTGTGTAATAAGGAGATCAAGTTTAAAGCCTTTTTAGATTATGCCGTTGATATTGGTGCAGATTATATTGCAACGGGTCATTATGCGCGTATTGATCACTCCCACTCGGATAATGTGCGCATGCTTAAAGGCTGTGATAATAATAAAGATCAGAGTTATTTTTTATATACATTAGGACAGCAACAACTGTCTAAAAGCCTCTTTCCTGTGGGAGAACTAGAAAAACCAGTGGTAAGAAAACTAGCGGAAGACGCAGGGTTTGATACTGCTGATAAAAAGGACAGTACGGGTATCTGCTTTATTGGTGAGCGCAAATTTAAGGATTTTTTACAGCGATTTATTCCTGCGCAACCAGGTGAAATTATTAGCCCTGAAGGTGATGTTATCGGTGAGCATCAAGGGCTTATGTATTACACGTTAGGTCAGCGCCAAGGGTTGAGAATTGGCGGATTAAAAACGGCAAGTGATGAGCCTTGGTTTGTGGTAGCAAAAGATTTACAGAAAAATCATTTGATTGCAGGACAAGGGCATCAGCATCCATTACTATTAAAGCAACAATTACACGCCTCTCAATTGCACTGGGTAGCAGGTGAACCTCCTGCCGATAAATTTAAGTGCAACGCTAAAATACGTTATCGTCAGGCGGATGAGGCGTGTCGGGTTGTCATAACAAATCAAATAGCAACAGTATGTTTTGACCAGCCACAACGCGCTATTACCCCAGGTCAGTCTATTGTTTTTTATGACCATGAGGTCTGTCTTGGTGGCGGTATTATTGATAGCATGAAGGCTGATTGCACCTAGCACTCTCTATCAGCCTAGTTTTTTTATCATCACAACCATGAGTACATCTTTTGGAAGCAAATATCCATAATAGAACACTTGCACTTAGCGCCCTCTTTTATTGTATCGATGGTGTTATAAAACTTGCCCATAAAGGACAGTGTGATTCAGAGCAGTTATCCATCTGTCTTGGTAGCCTACTTCATGATGAAGCTGACAATATTGAGGGTATATATGGTGGATTGACTAACCTGAAAACAGGGCTTGGTGCGTTGATGTATAACCTAGGTGGTCGACAGCTTGACCCTGATGGTCGTCCGAAAGATATGCAATCTACACGTTACTCCATCAGTATTTTACATTTACAACGCAAATTAATGCAAAATAACGATGTGTTTGATGAACTCATGCAAGGTATTCAGGAAGCACAAGGGAAGCTGGAGTTCTTTGATTTAAAGCACCCTAATGTAATTGCAAATCTCGCAAAAACATATTCAGGAACGATAGGTAAACTTGGCCCTCGCATTATGGTTAAAGGTGACCAAACACATTTAGGCAACCCAGAAACAGCATCAAAAATACGCGCTTTGTTACTGGCAGCAATTCGTGCTGCACTATTATGGGATCAAGCTGGGGGTGGACGTTGGAAGTTGTTATTTGAGCGTTCTAAAATGCAAAAACAGGCAGAGCTATTATTGAAGGATATTGCATAACCTTATAATAGAAAAAAAGATCAAATACCTTGAAGTGCTCTATATTTTTGCCGCACTTCAAG
>JAGLBQ010000295.1 GCA_023146675.1 Cocleimonas sp.
TTTTCTAAAATATATGGATTAGCCAGTTTGCGTGTCGGCTATGCGGTTTGTAGTGAAGAAATTGCAGACTTGCTAAATCGTGTGCGTCAGCCCTTTAATGTCAATAGCTTTGCCTTGCTGGCAGCAACCACTGCCTTAGACGATAATGTGCATATCGAACAATGTGCAGAGAGTAATCGAGAAGGATTGCAATTCTGGCGTGATGCCTGTGAGCAACGCAAGCTCGCCTATATGCCAACGGTTGGTAACTTTATTACTGTTGATATGGGGCAAGATGCAATGCCCATTTATGATGCTTTATTGCGAGAGGGGGTCATTGTGCGTCCTGTAGGAAATTATGGTTTACCTCAGCATCTGCGTATTACGATTGGCACAGCAGAACAAAATACTCGCTGTTTAGCCGCGTTAGACAAGGTATTAGCATGATTCAACAACTGACTATTTTTGGCGTAGGGTTGATTGGAGGCTCGCTGGCGCTGGCATTAAAAAAAGTAGGCTATTGTCAGCAAGTCGTTGGGTGTAGTCGAAGCGCAGATCACTTACAAAAGGCGGTTGATTTAGGTGTAATAGATCGTTATACCTTAGACCCTGCTGAAGCGGTAAAAGGGGCGGATATGATCTTAATTGCCGTACCAATGGGTGCAATGCAGGCAGTTTTTACGAGTATTTCTGATCATCTTGAAGACAATGCGGTGATTACTGATGCAGGTAGTGCAAAAGGTAGCGTAATCGCGGCGGCCAAAGCTGCCTTTGGCAAAATCCCGGCACAATTTGTACCAGGACACCCTATTGCAGGACGTGAAAAAAGCAGCGTTGAGGCAGCACTTGATGATTTGTATGTTGATCATAAGGTGATTCTAACACCCCTTGAAAATACCAATCCAGAAGCAATTCAACGTGTAACCAAAATGTGGCAAGCCGCAGGAGCAGAAGTCGAAAATTTAGAAGTAGAACAGCATGATAAGGTACTAGCCGCAACTAGCCACTTACCGCATATACTAGCCTTTTCGTTTGTGAATAGTCTGGCGGAGTCAGAACATAGTGAAAAGATATTTCACTATGTTGCAGGAGGATTTAAAGACTTTAGTCGCATCGCCTCTAGCGACCCTGTCATGTGGCGTGATATTTGTTTGGAAAATAAAGATGCTATCTTAAGCGCATTAAATGATTACCAACAAAATCTATCCAATTTAGCGACGTTAATTAAAAACGAAGAAGGTGATGCGCTGTTAGATCAGTTTACACATGCAAAAATAGAACGTGATAAGCACCTATAGTTTTTTAGGAGTGTACCCCAGCAGACTTGTCTAGAATCTCTAAAATCGTTATTCAGACCGTTTTAAAGCGAGAGAAAAAAACTGATTGTATTTTAAGCTTTTTATTTCTCCGAATAAAAACATAGTAGTAGAGCAGACAATACAGCAGAAAATGATCCTCCTCCTGCCTGAGAAGTGTCATTTACAATAATCCCTCCAATCATCAGTAGAGCTTTCTGGCTTAGATGCAGGATAACTCCCTGCCAAATCAATCGTTGTTTCCGCATTAATTAAACCAAAGCCACTGTCTATATCATAACCTTCACCTGTTACTGTTTTGTTATCATTATTTCTTTGTACAATATCAACCGCAGTTTATTGGAGTATTTGCTGGATTCAAGTCATAAGTGCATAATCCAGAAAATTCATAATCATTCAGTAGGTTGGTTAAGAACGATTAAGAATTTTCTGACTAAACAAAGGATT
>JAGLBQ010000296.1 GCA_023146675.1 Cocleimonas sp.
ATTCAAATAAGCCAGTAAGTTATTGATATATTATAACTTTTTTCAGTTTTTTTATTATCTATAAGTAGTTGATTTATATGGAATGGGTTAGCTGAATATTTACCGCTGAATCTAACTAGCAGCTAAAATCATAAAAAAAATCTATTGGGGATAAAAATATACCATTGTAGTGATTAAATGAGTGTTTGTTAATCTGTTAAGCTTAGGTTAATATTTAATCACATGTGTATAGCTAGTACCGTGAACACAAGGATGAGCTGCTTGATGGGTTGTTTACTAGACGAATGAGTGGAAAGGATGAATACATCATGGAAAAATTTTATTTGATTGCAGTGTTGCTAATTTCTATTCCTGCGATTGCTGATAGTTTGGATGATGGAGTGGCTTTTTATTTTGATGAAGGTGATAGCAAGAAAGCAACAGAGATAATCCAACCATTAGCAGATAAGGGAAATGCAGATGCACAGTACTATATTGGGTTGATCAAATACGATAATGAAAACTATAAAGCCGCATTTGATTGGTTTATGAAATCAGCACAGCAAGACTTTAGTGATGGTCAAATGTCTTTAGCCTCTATGTATAAGAATGGTGAAGCGGTAAAAAGAAACGGAAAGAAAGCGATTGAATGGTATAAAAAAGTTGCAGATAAAGGTTCTACAGACAGTGAAACAGAAATTGCGGATATATATGCAAAGGGTATTGATGTAGAAGTGGATGTAAAAAAAGCAATTGAGTGGTATGTAAAAGCGGCTGAAAAAGATAACAGTTACGCGCAGTATAGTTTAGGTGAAATTTATGCAAAAGGAGAAATGGTTAAGCAAGATGGAAAGAAAGCAATTAAATGGTATACAAAAGCCGCCAATACAGGTGATCCATTACCGCTATTTGGTCTTGCTGAATTATATTGTAATGGGAAAGGTGTGAATAAAAATCTAAAGAAGTGTGCACATTGGGCAAAGAAAGCGAAAGTGGCTGATTTTGATGTGACGGAGCTTTGGAATAAATTTGAACTTGAAAAATATGAATAGTTTTTGAGGTACCATCTTTCTGGGGTAGCTGGTGGGCTATTCTGGGAGCTAAATCTGATCTGCTTCAAACCCATTATAGAGTCAAGCACTGAGGATTAGATTTAGGATTATGTCACTTCTTTTGGTTTATCCCCAATCAGCAAAATCAGAGGAAGTGATTTTTTTATTATGTGAAAAATAGATCAAGCTTGCCCGTGATCAGGTTGTTGTTTGCTTGGTTTCTAGATATCTGTTGTAAAAACACCATCGATAGACTTAACTTAAGGGTAAGTATCCTAGTGAAATAGTTGGTTGTTATTTTTATATATTTCAGTTGCTTATGGCGCTCCAAGCAGGAGTCGAACCTGCGGCCTGCCCCTTAGGAGGGGGCCACTCTATCCAGCTGAGCTATTGGAGCATATTTTAAGATGGGGATTGTAGCGAAGTTTGTTCTTAATTTCCTGTTTTTATCCTAATATTTTTTTCAAGGTATAAAGTTCATCTAAAGCTTGTCTTGGTGTTAATTCATCAGGATCAATTGCTGTCATTGCTTGTTTAATCTGCTTTGCTACTTCATCTACTTCCGTAGGAAAGGATAAAGCAAGTGACATGGTTTGTCCTTCTGTTGGGTTATTGCGTGAGTCTTCTTCTAAGCGTTGCAGTTTTTTACGCGCTTGTGCAATGACAATTTTAGGTACACCTGCAAGTTGAGCTACTTGTAAGCCATAGCTTTGATTAGCAGCCCCGTCTTTTACGCTATGCAAAAAGATGATTTTATCGCCATGCTCGATCGCATCAATATGTACATTGGCGATACTGGATATTTTTTCTGGCAGGTTGGTGAGTTCAAAGTAGTGGGTAGCGAAGAGGGTGAGGGCTTTTTTCTCATTGGCGAGATACTCTGCAAAAGCCCATGCCAGTGATAGCCCGTCAAAAGTGCTGGTTCCTCGTCCGATTTCATCGAGTAGTACCAGTGAATTAGCGGTTGCGTTATTGAGAATATTAGCAGCTTCGGTCATTTCGACCATAAAGGTAGAGCGTCCTGTACTGAGGTCATCTTGTGCGCCAATACGGGTAAATATACGGTCAATAGGACCGAGAATGGCAGTTTTTGCAGGGACGTAGCAGCCAATGTAGGCCATTAACGTGATGAGTGCAATCTGACGCATATAGGTTGATTTTCCTCCCATATTCGGTCCTGTAATCATTAACATGCGCCGCTCTGAATCCATGCTTAAATCATTGGGTACAAAGGGGGCATCTAGGGTGTGTTCTACGACAGGGTGGCGGCTTTCTGTTATATGTATTCCTACTTTATTGCTAAATTCTGGGCAGTTGTAATTTAAGGTAACGGCGCGTTCGGCAAAATTTCCTAGCACATCAATTTCAGCAATGGCTTGTGCAGTTTGGCGCAGCGGCAGCACGTGCTGGGCTATTTTTTGCAATAATTTTTCATAGAGCGCTTTTTCGCGTGCTAATGAGCGTTCGCGTGCGGAGAGTACTTTGTTTTCAAATTCTTTCAGTTCGGGAAGAATAAAGCGTTCAACCATTTTTAAGGTTTGTCTGCGTACATATTCTGCTGGTATTTCATCAGAGTGACTGCGGGGGATTTCTATATAAAATCCATGCACGCGGTTATAGGCAACTTTTAGGCTATTAATGCCTGTGCGTTTCTTTTCACGTGTTTCTAAATCTAGTAAATATTGATCAGAATTTTTACTGAGATTGCGTAATTCATCCAAATCATCATCATAACCTTCTGCAATAACACCCCCATCACGGATTAAAACAGGAGGATTTTCAATAATGGCAGTGTTCAGTAGCGTGAGTAGTTTGCTATGTAGGTCAATTTTTTGGCGTAAATGGCTAAGGTGAGTTTGTTCAATGTTATCGAGTACTTGATGTAGTGAGGGGATGATATGTAATGAGTTGTGCAAGGTTGATAAATCACGTGGGCGTGCCGAGCCGATGGCAACACGTGAGATAATGCGTTCAATATCGCCTACCTGACGCAGTAGTTCATGAGTACTCTCATAATCAACATGCTGGGTGAAACCTGCAATAGCTTGGTGGCGATTTCCCAATTGCTGCTGATCTTTTAGTGGCTTATTTAGCCAGCGGCGTAGTAAGCGACTCCCCATATTGGTGGCGGTTTTATCCAAGACGGCAATGAGCGTATTTTTTTGCTCACCATGTAAGCTTTCTTCTAGCTCTAAATTTTTACGGCTAGCAGCATCAAGAATAATACCATCATTACTCGATTCTGTTTGAATGTTGGTGATATGGGGTAGGGCGGTACGCTGGGTTTCATTGATATAGTCTAATAATGCACCCGCAGCAATAATGGCAGCAGGCATGTCTTCACAGCCAAATCCTGCTAGATCATGCGTGCCAAATTGTTTTTGCAATAAGTCAGTAGCGGTATCTTGATCAAATAGCCAAGGAGGGCGTTGGGTTGTTGCTAGGTTACTATTTAGTGTGAAATTAGCTTCTTCAGAAATAAGTATTTCTGCGGGATGAAGGCGCTCTAGCTCATTAAACAGGGTCTCAAGACTACTAACTTGCTGCACCACAAAGTGCCCAGAACTGAGATCAATATGCGCGATACCAAATTGTTGTTTTGTTTTATCGTTTTGCCCATAGACTGCCAATAGAATATTGTCGCGGTGCTCATTGAGTAAATAATCATCGGTAACGGTTCCGGGTGTGAGTATACGCGCCACTTTACGCTCGACAGGTCCTTTAGAGGTAGCAGGATCACCAATCTGTTCGCAGATACCAACAGAAATACCGTGCTTTAATAGACGAGATAAATATTGTTCAGCGGCATGATAGGGAACGCCCGCCATTGGAATTGGATCACCATTGGATTTGCCACGTGCGGTGAGGGTTATCCCCAGTAATTCTGATGCTTTTCTCGCATCATCAAAGAATAATTCATAAAAATCTCCCATACGATAAAACAATAATAAATCAGGATTTTCAGCCTTGATGCCTAAGTATTGGCGCATCATGGGCGTGTGAGTCTTGGTATTTTTGATAGATGATTTTGCCATTGCTGAAATGTAGCAGAAAAACTAAATTAAGATAGTCTCAAATCATAAAATTTATTGCAAAAAGTCAGTTGTGAACTATTATTTCCAAAGAGTTGCAAAATATTTTAGATAAAGTGGTGTTTTTTTATTACTGAGCGGACAATAAAGTTGTCATTTGTTGATAATTTCGCTTGTGGTTTTTGAACTATTTACTTTAATAAATGTTATAATTAAAAGATATTTAATAAAACTTGTGCTCACATTATATTGGGTCAGATAAAATTAACAGAAATAGGTAGTTATGCATAAAAGAGATGAGGAGTTATGTGACTTAGTTAAGTCCGTTGCTGCGACATTAAGTGGTGTTGAAATGGATTTAAGCACCGCAGAGTCTTGCACTGGCGGTTGGGTTGCAAAGGTATTGACAGATGTGCCTGGCAGCTCGATATATTTTGACCGAGGTTTTGTGGCTTACAGTAATCAGTCTAAACATGATATGTTGGGCGTTGCTGAAGAAACACTATTACTGCATGGTGCGGTGAGTGAGGCGGTTGTTAGAGAAATGGCAAAAGGTGCGATTGAGCTATCAACCGCAAGCATGTCGTTGGCGGTTAGTGGTATTGCAGGCCCAACGGGTGGTACTGAGAATAAACCTGTAGGAACGGTCTGTTTTGCCTGGATGATTCGTGGTGATGTGCCTGTTTCTGAAACGGTACATTTTGATGGTGATCGTGACACTGTTCGTCGTCAAGCTGTTATTCATTGTCTTGAAGGTATAGATAAACAGATTAATCAATAGTTCTCAGAACAATAGTAAAATATTCTCGTACAAACAGTGCAGGGCATGCAAAAGAATATTATTTTTTGCTTGTCCTGCATTTTTTTGGGAAATGTACTCCCCTTTAATTCGTAATTACTTTCAAGCATTCTGTCTTGGAATTCTTTTTCTTAGCACGCTCTCACGATAAAATTTGTACTGATTTCATCTCAGGTTAACATCAGCCTCTCTTCTCAAGAAACATAATAGGTATCATTACGTGGACGAAAATAGAAAGAAAGCACTAGCTGCCGCCTTAGGGCAAATTGAACGTCAGTTTGGTAAGGGCGCAGTGATGCGTATGGGTGACTCAGCAGCAAAAAATATTGATGTTATTTCAACAGGTTCGCTTAATTTAGATATCGCACTGGGTATCGGTGGCTTGCCTAAAGGGCGTGTTATTGAAATTTATGGTCCAGAATCTTCGGGTAAAACAACCATGACACTGCATGCTATTGCAGAGTGCCAAAAAGCAGGTGGAACGGCTGCCTTTATTGATGCAGAACATGCATTAGACCCTTCTTATGCTGAAAAATTGGGAATAAATATTGATGATTTACTGATATCACAACCTGATACGGGCGAGCAGGCGTTAGAAATAACCGATATGCTGGTGCGTTCTGGTGCTATTGATATGGTCGTTATTGATTCGGTGGCGGCATTGACGCCAAAGGCAGAAATTGAAGGCGATATGGGGGATTCGCATATGGGTCTTCAGGCGCGTTTAATGTCACAAGCATTGCGTAAATTAACCGCTAATATCAAGCGCTCTAACACAATGGTTATTTTCATTAACCAGATTCGGATGAAAATTGGTGTTATGTTTGGTAGCCCTGAAACAACGACGGGGGGGAATGCGCTTAAATTCTATGCCTCTGTGCGTCTAGATATTCGTCGTATTGGTGCGATCAAAAAAGGGGATGCGATTGTTGGTAACCAGACTCGCGTTAAAGTGGTTAAGAATAAAATGGCACCTCCTTTTAGACAGGCTGAATTTGAGATTATCTATGGTGAAGGTGTTTCTCTTGAGGGAGAAATTATTGATTTAGGGGTGCAGCTTGGTCTTATTAATAAGGCAGGGGCTTGGTATAGTTATAATAATACCAAGATAGGTCAGGGTAAAGAAAATGTGCGCAACTACTTGAAAGAGAATCCAGATATTGCTGAAACGGTTGAAAAAGGTATTCGCGCGCAGTTGCTAAAAAAAAATAAGCCAGAAAATAAAAAAGATGGGGCTGTTAAAGCGGTCGCTAAAGATGATAAAAAAGACAGGAAAAAGAAGTAATATTTTGTAAACATCATTTAGGGAGCCGTGTGCGTTCCTTATTTTTGATCAGCATGCCATCAAAACTAGCTTGATGGCGTGTTGCTTTCTTAAAGCGTTACATTTTTAGTCGAACAAGACGTTTTTTATCACTGGGTGTGTATGGAAAATTATACTCGCTGTTATCAAACAGCTATCGGCTTATTAGCACGACGTGAGCATTCGCGTCTTGAGCTGATTAATAAAATCCGTAGAAAATCCTTTTCAGAGAATGTCGATCTGATCTCTCTATGTCATGACCTTGAAGAATCTAACTACCTTAGCGAAGCACGCTTTACTGAAATGTTCGTGCGCTCGCGTGTTTCACGAGGGCAAGGGAAGGTGAAAATTAGCTATGAACTGCGGCAACGCGGAGTTGATGAGGCACTAATAGACTCAGCTTTATTGGATGCAGGTGTTGATTGGTTGTTACTGGCTAAAGAGCAACGTGAAAAACGTTTTGGGCTAAAAAAACCAAAGGATTATAAGGAGAGGGCGCGACAGTCACGCTTTTTAGCGGGGCGGGGATTTTCTGGAGAGATTATTTATTTGTTGTTTAGTTGAAATAAACAAGCAGCTTGAAGACCTAAAAAAGAAAAGAGAGGTACCACTAAATACTCAGAACACACGGGAAATTGGATATTATCTTTTTGTGTGTTCTGAGTGTTGTTTTTAGGTTAATCTAAATTTCATAAGGGTGACGCACAATCATTGTATGATCACGATCAGGTCCCGTAGAAATAATATCAACAGGTGTTTCTAATAACTCTTCCATGCGTTTTAAATAAAGCTTGGCATTTTCTGGAAGCTCATCATAGTGAGTGACGCCGAAGGTGACTGATTTCCACCCTGCCATTTCTTCATAAACAGGTGTGCATCGTGCAAACTCAGTAGTATTGATGGGTGGGATTTCTAATGTTTCACCATCTAGCTCATAATGCGTACAGATTTTGATAGTCTCTACATCATCAAGTACGTCTAATTTAGTGACACAAATTCCCGTAATGCTATTAGTATGCATAGAGCGACGTAATGCGACGGTATCTAACCAACCACAGCGACGTGGACGACCTGTTGTGGCTCCAAGTTCATTGCCGACTTGAGCAATATGTGCACCTGTATCATCAAATAATTCGGTTGGGAATGGACCTGAGCCAACGCGGGTTGTGTACGCTTTGGTTATGCCTAAAATATAATCCAAATCTTTAGGGCCAACGCCTGAGCCTGTGCATGCGCCACCAGCTGTTGTGCTTGATGAGGTAACGTAAGGATAAGTACCATGATCGATATCCAGTAATGTACCTTGAGCACCTTCAAACATGACATGTTTGCCTGCTTTGCGTAGTTGTTGCAGGCGGTGCGGTACATCAATCACCATTGGACGCATTCTTTCTGCCATCTCTAATGATTCATCCAGTACTGTTTGATAATCTACTTCATCGGCTTTAAAGTAGTTTTTCAAGCTGTAGTTATGATAATCCATCACTTCTTTTAGCTTTTCTTTAAAGCGCTCGGTATCCAATAGGTCACCTAAGCGAATACCGCGACGAGATATTTTGTCTTCATAAGCAGGACCAATACCACGTCCTGTTGTGCCGATTGCTTTTTTGCCGCGAGCAACTTCGCGTGCAGCATCAAGTGCTACATGATAAGGGAGGATAAGGTGGCAAGCCTCTGATATTTTCAGGCGATCATTCGCAGGAACACCTTCAGCTTCCAACATATCCAGTTCTTTTAAGAGAGCATCAGGTGCTAAGACAACGCCATTGCCAATCATGCACTCAGTGCCTTCACGTAAAATACCAGACGGAACGAGGTGAAGAACCGTTTTTTTACCATCAATGACTAGGGTGTGACCCGCATTGTGTCCGCCCTGAAAGCGTACAACCGCAGCAGCATCTTCAGTTAATAAATCAACAACCTTTCCCTTTCCCTCGTCACCCCATTGGGTGCCAAGTACTACAACAAATTTTCCCATCTGTATCTTCTCTTTAGGCTTTGTGAGTCAAGTGCATGATTTTCAAATCTAAATCATGCAGTATAAATAATGTGTTGCTCCGTATTCTGTTGAGTTACATACGGGCTACCGTGTTTTTTGAATTGCACTCTTTGTTTCTGCGAGATTATTATTGGATTGATACAACTAACCACTGGCCATCTCGTTGTTCAATTCTACGATTGCAACCCTGTTGTTCTGCTGTGATAGTGGTTTTGTTAGAAAGCTGTCGTATAACGGCTTCACCATCGTAGCGTAGTTGTTCAATCAGTTTATCCAGATCTTCATCAAGTGTATAAGGGGCTAAAATAGCACATCCTTTTTTTGCATGGTTATGTGATGATAACGACGCGAGCGTGTGTAGATCGGTGCTAAAACCTGTCGCGGGTCTGTCATTGTCAAAGGCTTTTCCAATACCATCATAGCGACCACCGCTGGCAATAGAGTGACCTCTTTCAGGGGTGTAAACCGCATAGATAATACCCGTATGGTAGGCATAACCACGTAACTCTGCTAAGTCGATATTAATTTTTAGCTGTGGGTAATAGCGTTTTAGTCGCTCCGTTAAACTTTGCAAATATTCGATTGCGCTGGTAACAACACGACCTGCATTTAATAGCGTTGACTTTGCTGATTCTAAAATATCTGTTGAGCCATTCATTGTCGCTAAAATGCCTAGCATATCTGCATCAGATTTTGGGAGATTACTTTGCTCTAGCCATTGCTCAATTTCGGGGATAGATTTACGGGCTAGCATATCAAAGAAAAGTGCTTCTTCATCTGTGTTTAGTGCAACGTATTCAGCAAGCCCACGCGCAATGCTAACGTGCCCTATGTCTAAAACAAATGTTTCCAGACCACTTATTTTAAGTGTTTCGAGCATTAAGGAAATGACTTCAAAGTCACTTTCTATGCCCGCATGACCAAATAACTCAGCGCCTACTTGTCGCGGAGAGCGAGAGCCACCTTGGTGAGTTGCTTGAGTACGTAAGACGGTGCCGATATAGCAAAGGCGGTTAGGGCGGTTGTTGATGGTATCATCTTTCATGCGATGTGCATCAATACGCGCAACTTGAGGTGTCATATCAGCCCGCACCCCCATTAAGCGACCTGTTAATTGATCGGTGACTTTAACGGTTTGTAAATCAAGTTCTGTTCCCATGCCAATTCGCAGGGATTCCATGTATTCAACTAAGGGTGGATTGACGAGTCGATACCCCCAGCTTGCATAGAGGTCGATCAATTGACGGCGAAATGCCTCCAAAGGTTCTGCTTCATCGGGCAGGGATTCATGAATGCCTTCTGGTAGTAGCCATGTAGTCATATTGAATTATCACGGTTGTTTGATGGGTCGTTTTCTCACACAATATATAACAAAACAAGACCTGCTAGAATGCTAGCAAGCCCCATTGTGCGCAAGCTATTGCTGGGTGCTTCTTGCAAGCTACGATAAACCTCTTTCACCTTGTCTGGAATGGTAAAGGGCAATAGCCCTTCGATGATTAAGACCAATGCTAAGGCGGTGAGTAAATCGTGCCAGTTAATATTCACTATTGCGCTTGCTCAGGCTCTGGGCTTTTCTTTTCTGGTTGCTGAGCGGGCTGTTGATTGTTTGGCATGTTGGCAGCAGGGTAATAGTATTGAGGGTAGGTATACACAGGGTAAGG
>JAGLBQ010000297.1 GCA_023146675.1 Cocleimonas sp.
TCAAGACCACGTGATGATATTTTTCATAAAGCAATTTCTCAAATGACGATTTATGAATTGCGCCACTCCACTTTGAATCTAAAGAATTTAAGCAATATCCTCGCACCAAAATCCCCCGACGCACCTGAAAAATTACCTTATGTGTTGATAATTGATGAGATTAATCGTGGTAATACGGCTAGTATTTTTGGTGAATTGATTACCTTAATTGAGTCCTCTAAACGTACTGGAGCGGATGAAGCATTATCAATTTCCCTACCTTATTCTAAAGAGTCATTTAGTGTACCTGATAATCTTTATATTATTGGTACTATGAATACGGCTGATCGCTCATTATCACTCATGGATAGTGCTTTGCGTAGACGCTTTAAGTTTAAAGAAATGTTGCCAGATTATTCTGTATTGAAAGGAATTGAAGTAAAAGGAATTGCAATAAACACCATGCTGGAAACAATGAACCAACGTATTGAGGCACTATTTGATCGTGAGCATATGCTGGGGCATGCCTTTTTCTTGCCATTGAAAACAGACAATTCAATAGAGTTATTAAAAAGCATTTTTCGGGATGAAATTATTCCCTTATTAAAAGAGTATTTTTTTGAGGATTGGAGCAAAATTCAACTAGTTTTGGCTGATAATCAAAAAATAAAAAATCTGCGTATGATTATTAGCAATCAACAGAACAATCTTTTTGGTGATGACGAGAATATCTCTATTGCTAAGACCTACACTGTCAATAATGCGGCTTTAGATCAAGCGGAAAGTTATATGAATATCTATAACTTACAACCTAAGTCAGCATAATGTCTGTTATCACCTTGCCAGAATTTGGTTTACTGAGTTGTTATCCTTGCGATACCAATATTAAGCAGATACCTAGATCTGCTTTTTTATGGTTAAAACAACAGGCTCTAACAGTAGTAAAAGGAAAGGCTCAATTTATTAATCTAATTGCAAGACATGGTATTGAGTGTTTGCAGGTTAAAAACTATGTTGGTGTCATCGAAACACCGTGTGGAACGTGTATTGAAGTTCTTCCTAAAATCACAAATAAATCATTTACGCCTGTACAAGCCCGAAAAACACTATGGAAGATGCTTTCAGTTGTATTAAAATTAAAAGCTCTAGAGTCACATAATGCTTTGTTGAAAACCACTAGCAAATCCTTGATTGAAATATTGATTCACCTATTTCTTACTGAGTCTTCACACTTATTACATAAAGGATTACGTTCTGATTATAAGCGTATTCAAGGTCAGCTACGCTTTATAAAAGGTCGCTTAAATATTACTTCACAGCTAAGGCAACCTACTTCAAAACAGCACCATTTTTGTATTGAGTATGATGTGTTTTCATCAAATCGTGCAGAAAATCGCTTATTAAAGAAAACACTCATGACTGTTTTGGGTTGGAGTAGAGATAATGAAAACCAACGTTTAGCTAGAGAGCTGTTATTTCTTTTAGACGCTATTCCAGAAAGTAAAAATATTGCTATTGACCTTTCTCGCTGGAGTACACAACGCGATATGGTTCATTATCAAGCAGTGAAACCTTGGATTGATTTGATTCTTAGAAATCACTCTCCGTGGTTTTTATCAGGAAGTTGGCAAGGAGTTTCAATGCTATTTCCAATGGAGAGATTATTTGAAAGTTATGTTGCTACTTTACTCAAAAAATCCTTACATCCTGAGTATAAACTAGTTGAGCAATCAACACTGCATAGCCTACTACAACATAAGGAAAAAAAAATGTTTCAGTTGAGACCTGATATTTCAATTAGAAAAGGCAGTGTCGTTATTTCTATACTGGATGCAAAATGGAAAATAATAAATTCAAACAGTAGAGAAAAAAAATACGGTTTAAGCCAAGCTGATATGTATCAACTCTATGCTTATGGGCAGAAATATTTGCAAGGTCATGGAGAGCTGTATTTGATTTACCCTAAGCAAGCATCATTTCAAGAATCATTGCCACGATTTGATTTTGATAAAAAGCTATCATTATGGGTAATACCTTTTGATTTAGAGTCTGATAAATTTATAAACAATAAAGACTCTTCATTCAATACCTTTACCAATTAGTACTAACAAAATAAATCTTGAACTCTCCAGAAAAAAACCTAGGTAATAAGATGATCAAATTTCTTAAACAATGGCGACAATATTGGCGTATTGCGGAAGTGCGTTTATTATTTTTAGCCTTGTTGGTTTCTGTAATTGCCATCACCTCGGTTGGCTTTTTTACAGATCGAGCCGATAAAGCGATGAATCAGCAGGCGACGCAGTTAATGGGCGGTGATTTGATTATCTCCTCTTCGCGCCCACTCGAAAAAAGCTATTTAAACCATGCTAAAAGCTTAGGGTTACGTACTGCGGAGATGATCAGTTTTCCTAGTATGGTTTCTTCTGGTGAGAAGATGCAATTAGCACGGGTTAAGGCGGTTTCTTCACAGTATCCATTAACAGGTGAACTGGAAATTAGTGATAGTCTTTTGGATGAGAGCGGTAACAGCAATAATCCGCGCTTAACACAGAATCAAGTCTGGTCAGAGTCTCGCTTATTTATTGCCTTAGGAGTGCAACCCAACACAACGGTGCAATTGGGCAAAATAGAGCTGCAACTCACCCAGCGCATTATTAAAATGCCCGATCAAGGTCTGTCTGCCTTTCAAATCGCGCCTGTGTTATTAATGCCCTTGGCGCAGCTTCCTGAAACAGGTTTATTAACTCCTGCCAGTCGCGCTCGTTTTAGCCAATTATTTGCAGGTGAAATGGCACAAATTAATGCCTTTAAAGCATGGCTAAAACCGCAACTTAAAAGCAGTGAGCGCATTAGAACGTTAGAGGATGGTCTTCCTGCAATTGAACAAGCCTTAATTCGTGGTAAACGCTTTTTGGCTTTAGCGGCACTATTAAGCGTAATTCTTGCAGGTGCTGCTATCGCCTTAACCAGCTATAGTCTCAATCAACGCGAAACTCGCACGGTAGCTGTGCTAAAAACATTGGGTGCATCACGTGCATTAATTCTACGTCGTTATTTATCACACCTCTTTCTCACAGCAACACTTGCGGCGCTCTTAGGTGCGGCAATTGGCTATATAATCCAGCTTGGCATTGTTTACTTTCTACAAGATTTTATGGATCAAATTTTACCAAGCGCAGGGTTATTCCCTATTGTGACAGGCTTTTTAACGGTCTATATTATGATCTTGGGGTTCTCTGCACCGCAACTATTGCAACTCGTCAATATTGCGCCCATTCATATCCTTCAAGGTCAACAAACAGCGTCTCCCAGCTCGTACCGCTACGCATTCATCGCTATTTTAGCGGGCACACTTTTATTAATGTGGATGCAAACTCAAGATATAAAAATAAGCTTGTTTTTGTTAATAGCAACGGTGATGGCGACCATCTTATTTTGGTTTGTATCAAAAGGGGTGCTTAATATGTTGCGTATTGCCAATCAAACACTACGCAGCACAAACAGCTTGAGCCTACCCAAACCCAATCCACGTATTTCATTATTAATCGTGGTCTTTGGGATTGGCTTATTTAGCCTGTTATTACTCACAGCATTACGCACCGACTTAATTGAACGCTGGCAAGCAACCGTCCCTGATAACGCGCCCAACCACTTTTTAATTAATATCCAAGGCAATGAAGTCAGTCCCTTGCAAGCACACTTCAAAAGCAAACAGATGACCGCCCCACTCTATCCCATGATTCGTGGACGCTTAGTGGCTATTAATAGTAAGGCAGTCTCTGCAACAGATTATACGGAAGATGAGGCAAAACGTTTAATGACACGTGAATTTAATATGTCTGCGATTACCGAACTGCAAACAAGTAATACGATCGTGAGTGGAAAATGGTTTACACAAGGAGAAAGCAAGGGTTTATCGGTAGAAGAAGGCATTGCAAAAACCTTAGGATTGAAGTTAGGCGACACCTTAGCATTTGATATAGCTGGACAGCGCTTAGAGGATAAAATCACCAGCCTGCGCAGTGTACGCTGGGATAGTATGCAACCCAACTTTTTTGTACTGGCAACACCCAGCGCCTTAGAAAACTACCCGCGCACCTATATCACCAGTATTCATGTACCCCAACAGGCAAGGCACTTTATTCCTGATTTAATCCGCCAATATCCTAGTATCACGGATATTGATGTCAGCTCTATTATGACGCAGGTAAAAGATTTAATTAGCAAAGCCGCTTTTGCTGTACAAGCGATCTTTTCCTTTACCTTAGTCGCAGGGATTATTGTCCTATTTGCCGCGCTACAATCACAAAAAGCAGAGCGCAGTAAAGAAATTGCTATTTTAAAATCTATCGGTGCAAGTCGGGCTTATTTAAGCAAACATTTGATTATTGAATTCACCTTGATTGGTGCAGTGGCAGGACTGATAGCGGGGGTGCTAGCCGTAATCGCTGCTAATATTGCGGCTTATGTTTTATTTGACCTAACCCCGTCTATTAATTATTTATTGATCATTTCTGGTGTATTGGCGGGTGCGGTTTTAGTTGGGATAGCAGGATATTTTAATATGCGCCCCTTGTTGAATATTGCGCCTGTGGCTTTATTTCGGGAGGGCTAGAGGTTTTAGCTAACTGATTGATGTTTCGCATTGATTATTATGAACCAATGCGTAACATCAGTTGCTAAGTGGTTTTACTCAAAATGTTCAACCACAACAACCCGCACCCTTTTTACTCTCAGCATCATTAT
This sequence comes from Cocleimonas sp., assembly GCA_023146675.1. Classification (GTDB taxonomy): domain Bacteria; phylum Pseudomonadota; class Gammaproteobacteria; order Thiotrichales; family Thiotrichaceae; genus JAGLBW01. Next base: position 4,729 of record JAGLBQ010000297.1, read on the forward strand.
CCAATGGAGCCGAGCATACACCTGTTTCAGGTAACACAAGTTCTACCCGTGCTGCACCTTCTTTATCACCGACAATGTCTGCAATAATCGAGCGAACCTGCTCATAACCTGTGATCATCAAAAAAGTAGGCGCACGACCATAAGATTTCATGCCTGCAATATAAAATCCACTTTC
>JAGLBQ010000298.1 GCA_023146675.1 Cocleimonas sp.
GGAGTATGGCACTAATATCGATGAAACATGGGCTTACAACCTGTGTTTTGTGACCACCTACTTATATCATTATATTACTCTGTGCGGCACATCAAGTAACGCCAGATCCTCACAAAAAATCATCAAAAATTAGCTTAATTCCCTATTCATACCTATAATCCCGCCCATTAAAAACTATCTAGGATAAAATATGAGACCCAGCAAGCGTGCTACTGATGAAATGCGTTCTGTAAAATTTACCCGCCATTATACTAAACATGCAGAAGGTTCTGTATTAGTTGAATTTGGTGATACTAAAGTTATTTGCACTGCATCGGTTGATGATCGCACGCCACCCTGGTTGCGTGGTAAGGGACAAGGCTGGGTGACAGCAGAGTACGGTATGTTGCCGCGTTCAACTAATTCACGTATGGGTAGAGAAGCCGCACGGGGAAAGCAGAGTGGGCGTACACAAGAAATTCAGCGTTTAATTGGACGTTCTTTGCGTGCTATTGTTGATATGAAAGCATTAGGCGAACGTCAAATAGTGATTGATTGTGATGTAATTCAGGCAGATGGTGGAACACGCACTGCTTCTATTAGTGGTGGTTATATTGCATTAGTTGATGCAGTACAGTCATTGCTAGATAAAGGATTGATTGAAAAAAGTCCGCTTACAGGACAGTTAGCATCTGTTTCTGTTGGCATTTTTGAAGGCGCTGCGGTTTTAGATCTGGATTATGACGAAGATTCTAATGCAGAAACTGATATGAACGTTGTCATCAATGACGATGGAGATTTTATTGAGGTGCAAGGCACTGCGGAAGGTCATGCCTTTAGCCGTGATGAAATGAATCAAATGCTGGATCTTGCTGAAAAAGGTATATCAGAAATTATTATCCAACAAAATATTGCATTAAAATAATGAGTTAGCTTGCCTTTTATTCGCTTTATTTCTGTATTTCCACCTTAAATTGAAGCAAAACGGGGCAATCTAAGCGGTTACAGTCTATAGCTGAGTGACAAATTATGAGTATAACCCCACAAAAAGTTGTGTTGGCAAGTGGTAATCAAGGCAAGCTGCGTGAATTTTTTCGTATTTTAGGAACGGCTGGTTTTGATATTGTTGCGCAGTCTGAATACAATGTGCCTGATGTTGATGAAACAGGGCTGACCTTTGTTGAAAATGCAATTTTAAAAGCACGCAATGCGGCAAAAATCACAGGTTTACCTGCATTAGCAGATGATTCAGGGATTGAAGTGGATGCTTTAAAGGGACGACCTGGCATTTATTCGGCACGCTATTCAGGTGCGGGAGATGATGCAAATAACACGAAGTTGCTTGAAGAATTAGACGGTGTACCTGATGAACAACGCACCGCACGTTTTCGCTGTTGCATTGTTTTTATGCGCCATGGTGATGACCCATCACCTCTCATTGCAGATGCTAGCTGGGAAGGTCGTATTTTGCATGAATTGTCAGGTGCGAATGGTTTTGGCTACGATCCCCTCTTTTATGTACCCACGCATAACACCAGCTCTGCTGAATTAAACCCTGATGAAAAAAATTCTATTAGTCATCGTGGTCAAGCATTGCAACATATACTCAAACTTATGTCATGAAGCAAACTAATGCCAAAAACAATCACCCCCTCACTTTACTCTGGCTGGGCTTTCGCTCCACTATTTTCTGGATTGGCTTTGCAGGCATTACCATCCTTGCAGGATTAATTACCCCGATTCTTTATCTATTACCGCGTAACATTCAATACAAAATTCTCTTAGCTTGGCCACATTTTAATATCTGGTTATTAAAAGTAGTGTGCGGGATTAAATACCAAGTCAAAGGCTTTGAAAATGTAGATCTTACCCAAAATGCTATTTTATTACCAAATCACCAATCTACATGGGAGACCCTGCTTTTACCGACATTATTCCCTAGTATGTCATGGGTCCTAAAGCGTGAGCTTTATAAAATCCCATTTTATGGCTGGGCATTACCCTTATTAAGACCAATAGGAATAGACCGTAGCGCAGGAAAATCAGCCGTTGAACAGGTAAAAACCATTGGCAAACAACGCCTTGATGAAGGCAATTGGGTGTGTATTTTTCCTGAAGGTACGCGTGTCGCGCCTGGAGTTAAAGCGCGCTATAAAATGGGCGGGGCATTGCTGGCGGATTATTCCAAATATCCTGTCTACCCTATCGCGCATAATGCAGGCGAATGTTGGGCGCGTAATACTTTTATAAAACGTCCTGGAATGATAACCGTAAGTATCGGTGCTAAAATAGACAGTCATAACAGCAGTCCTGCGGAGATTAATAATTCGGTGCGCATCTGGATAGAGAATGAGTTAACAAAACTACCCGCTGTTCGATAGTTTTTATCAGCAATCATTAAAAGTATATCAAAGAAAGTATCCTAAAATTACTATATACTTGATGCATGTCAAGCTAATAATAAAAATATAATTATTTTAATCCTTAGGAGGAAAACCATGATATCAATTGATTCAATGCACGAACACAATCATAAAATAGCCGAATACTCAAAAGTACTTAGTATACTGATCCGCAATCGGGAGCTCTGTGATACCCAGGTGATGTGTGACATTTTTTTCAACTACGTTGATGCGGTTAAAGAGCATCTTGCAACAGAAGAAAAAAATATCTATCACCCCATGTTGATTCATAGCGATCAGTCAATCAAAAATACAGCCACTCAGTTTATGTCTGGTTCGATGGAAATTAAACGCGTGATTGCCCAATACACAAAGAAATGGTGTTCAAAAAAGACTTTGCGGATAAAAAATCATCAGCTATTTATTGAAGATACTGAAGAGATTTTTGAATTTGTTTGGAATCGGATCATCGATGAGTCTGAGTATCTCTATCCCGCCTTTAAAGTAGCAACTCAGCAACAAAAAGCGGCGTAGCGATAAATATTATCAACACCAAACACACCGAAACGATATAACCCCACATCTCCATTTTTTGATGGTTTTATCTTTTTGGTGGCTTTATCCCTATCAGTTGCTAAACTCTTTGTCTTTCCGTCGACAAAACACCTATGCAGTACGCAGACCTTAAATACCAACGCAAAAATAATATTGCTTGGCGTTTGCTCACATCCCCTCATGCAGCATTAATTGCCAGCTTTTTGTATCAAGTTTTTATTCAACCGAACCAGCGCTCACAACC